>JBFKFP010000257.1:0-1551 GCA_041618535.1 Flavobacteriaceae bacterium | reverse complement strand
ATCTGCTTTAACTTGTTCAGTGGGTTTAAAATCCTCGGTCACGAATATCAGGACCGCATGCCCGTCCCGTATCTCGCCATACCGGGCCTGTTCCAGTTTGTAGGAGCTCAGTTCAGCAATACCCGAATACCAGTAAGACTTGAAGTCTTCAGAAAGTGGTTTAGTAGGATTAGTACTGCCTTTAAAGTTTTGTTTCGTCGAATCGCCTTGGGTGCAGCTGCTGAACATCAGAGCGTATGCAAGAAGGTTTATCGCAATTAAAGTATGTAAGCGCATAATTAATTTTTCACAAAATTAAGACACTAATCGTTCCCTGCTATGGCCTTTAACGTTTCATAAACGGCATGAACCGGGAGCCCCATCACGTTGAAATAGGAACCTTCAATACGGGAAACAGCCACATATCCAATCCAATCCTGTATACCATAGGCACCCGCCTTATCCATGGGTTTGAAATTGGTGACGTAATAATCGATTTCCTCATCAGACAATTCGATAAAGGTAACTTTTGAAATGTTATTGATTATTTTTTCCTCGGAAGCGGTCTTAAAACAGACAGAGGTTATGACCTCATGTGTCCTTCCGCTCAGCCGGCGAATCATTCTTTTTGCATCTTCAGAATCCGTTGGTTTGTTGATAGCCTCACCGTCCAGCCAGACAATGGTATCGCTGGTGACCAGGATATCGTCCGGGCCCAGGTCCCCGTCAAAAGCACTAGCCTTCAGTTTTGCCAGGTAATCAGAGATCTCATGGCCTTTGAGATGTTCAGGGAAAACTTCATCTACCGCTTTCACCCGGATTTCAAAATCGAGTTCCAGGGCCCTGAAAAAATTCTGCCGCCTGGGAGAGCCCGAGGCAAGGATAAGATGTTTACCGTTCAGAATATCTTTCAGCATTATTTCAGAAGAATAAAAGGATAAAGCAATAAAGATAAAACACCCGTTATCATGACCAGTTTAAGAAGATTCGAGAGCTTATGCCATTCGGTCCTGGTTTCGGCCTGGTAGCTTTTTACGCTGAACATAATGAGGGGAGCAAGGATGAGGATCAGGAAATACCCCACGGCAATAGGTTGTTTATAGAGAAAAGTTACAATATAAAAGATGACTCCTATTAAAGGTATCAGGGAAAGGGCGAACACGACTTTCCCGCTCCGTTCTCTTCCAAGTTGGATTGGCAGCGTCTTCATCCCGGCATTATAATCACCGTCTATGTCCTCTATGTCCTTGACCATTTCACGCAGCAGTGTAATTCCGAAGGCAAACAAGGCATAATCCAACAAAATCCTGAAAAATGTGATCTGTGTGGGCCTGTTCTCTTCGGTCATGGCCGGGAGCAATTCAAAAACACCGACGATCAGGAGGCTCAAACCAACCACAAGAGCCACGGTAAGGTTGCCTAAAAATGCCATCTGCTTCAAATTGGAGGCATATACGTAAAGCAGTGCCGAGATAAGGATGAAAATGGCAGCAAAGCCAGGCCGGCCTATCATATTGGAAAGGTAAAACCCCAGTCCTACACCGGCCAGTGTAAAAGCAGCGTAAAAATTAT
>JBFKFP010000256.1:0-1780 GCA_041618535.1 Flavobacteriaceae bacterium | reverse complement strand
ATATGAGTAAGATCTATTCAGACGAATGGATGGCTGAACAAGGATTCTTTGACAGTAAGAATGAAGTTACTCTGAAAACAGTTCAGTATATAAACTGACCTGTTGAGATAAAGAATTGGAGCCTATAGCGTTAGATACGGTATAGGCTTTATTTTTTGAAAATTTGGAACAATTCGCTGTTGATGATAAAATTATGTCAATACTTTCAAATTGCATATTTTTGCCAAAATAAACTAAGACTAATTTAGAAGGATGAACGACCTTTTTGATAAGATTTATAAGGACAGGGGACCGTTAAGCAGGTGGGCCTCACAGGCAGAAGGATATTTTATTCTTCCTAAGCTTGAAGGAGAGATTTCAAATCGAATGAAATTCCGGGGGAAAGAAGTGATTACCTGGAGTATCAATGATTATCTTGGACTGGCTAATCATCCGGAGGTTCGTAAAGTGGATGCCGAAGCAGCCAATCGTTTTGGTTCGGCTTATCCTATGGGAGCCCGAATGATGTCTGGTCATACCGATCTGCATGAACAATTACAGGATGAATTGGCAGAATTTGTCAACAAAGAAGCGGCCTACGTCTTGAATTTCGGATACCAGGGAATGGTTTCAACAATCGATGCCCTGGTTGCTAAAGATGATATAATAGTTTACGATGTTGATGCACACGCCTGTATTATCGATGGTGTGAGGCTGCATATGGGCAAACGGTTCACATACAAACATAACGATGTTGATAGCCTGGAAAAAAACCTGGAACGCGCTACGAAATTAGCCGAACAGAATGGAGGAGGAATTCTTGTGATCTCCGAAGGGGTCTTCGGAATGAGAGGTGAACAAGGAAGATTAAAAGAAATAGTAGAGCTGAAGAAGAAATTTAATTTCAGGCTATTCGTTGATGACGCCCATGGTTTTGGAACTCTCGGCGAAACTGGAGCTGGAGCAGGAGAGGAGCAGGGTGTTCAGGACGAGATAGATGTTTATTTTGCAACATTTGCTAAATCGATGGCGAGTACTGGGGCATTCATAGCCGGTGATAAAGAGGTGATCAATTACCTTAAATACAATCTTCGCTCTCAGATGTTCGCTAAATCTTTGCAGATGCAATTGGTAGTTGGGGCCCTAAAACGCCTCGATATGATCCGTACCATGCCTGAATTAAAGGAGAATCTGTGGAAGATCGTAAACGCTCTCCAATCGGGTTTGCGTGAGCGCGGATTTGACCTTGGAACAACTCAGAGTTGTGTTACTCCGGTATATCTTAAAGGAAGTATTCCTGAAGCGATGGCTTTGGTTAAGGACCTGAGGGAGAATTTTGGTATCTTCTGTTCTATCGTGGTTTATCCTGTTATCCCCAAGGGACTGATCCTGCTCAGGATGATACCTACCGCCACTCACACTTTAGAGGATGTTGAAATTACTCTCAATGCCTTCTCTGCGATCAGGGAACGACTTGAATCCGGTTTGTATAAAAAACTGGCCGCGAAGGTTTCAGCGGCAACGAATGAATAAAAAATGTTTTCAAATATCAGAAACCACATCACCGGATGTGGTTTTTTTATGAAATCGATCTTCTGAAGGTGCATCGCCTTTTGAAGATCTCCGGGTTAAAATGCTTCCAGATCTGCTGGATGGCAATATTGTCTTCAAGTTCTGGTCCGCGAATACACATTTCAACCTTTCGTTTAATAAATTCCCGATGAAAAGCTTCAAAAATAATAGCTGTTAATCCTTTGTTCTGGTATTCCGGTAGAATGCCTATCAAATAGAAAACCACATT
>JBFKFP010000255.1:0-1805 GCA_041618535.1 Flavobacteriaceae bacterium | reverse complement strand
TTGATGAGGAGAAAAAAAAGATCAATATTGGGTTTACAGTCTCCTCAAAAACCGAAACTTACCAGGTTGAACTCAATGTGATCAAGGGATCATACGTAAAGGTTTTTATCCACAGCAATAAAAGGGATAGTATGGAGTACGACGGTGCCCTTTATGAATTCGAAGAATAATTAACACGTTAAAGTTGTCTTTGGCACAATTCTAAATGACCTAAAATTTATAACTTTAAATCGAATTACTAACCACTGCGGCTAATGCCTTACCGATTATGTGCTTTCCTGATAGTTTTACTATCGGGAATACTCTTTATTCCTGCCCAAAACGACATTCTGAATGAATTATCAGGGATCGCCATTGTAGAAGAAAAAGTGATGATGCCCATGCGAGACGGTGTACGCCTGGCCACTGATATCTACAGACCCAAGACCGATCAGAAAGTTCCAATTATTTTTTCACGGACCCCTTATAATTTCAACTCATGGGGTGATGGCGAACGCCGAACGGGCACGGCTTTAAGAGCCCTTGAAGCGGTTAAACGCGGTTATGCCTATGTGGTCCAGAATGAGCGAGGCCGTTATTTTTCTGAGGGAGAATGGGATATTCTTGGTTTCCCTCTTACCGATGGTTTTGATGCTTTCAGTTGGATGAGCAGTCTAAGCTGGTCCAATGGAAAAATAGGCACTCTGGGTTGTTCTTCCACTGCCGAATGGCAAATGGCTGTAGCGGCGCTTGATCATCCTTCCCACGCGGCGATGGTCCCTCAGGGATACGGAGCTGGCGTTGGACGTGTAGGCGATTATTTTGAACAGGGTAACTGGTACCGTGGAGGAGCCGAGCAAATGCTATTCTTTGCATGGCTTTATGGTGTGGAACATGACAAATTCAAACCAAGGATCCCGGCAGGGGCCTCCCAGGATGATTTGATCCGGATTTCGAGGTTTTATGACCTTGCTCCAGAGAATCCGCCAGTTGATATGTCGGAGGCCTTAAAACATCTTCCTATAAAAGATATCCTTAAAAATATCAATGGTAAACGGGAGATTTTCGATAAAATGATCATAAGGAAGCCTGATGACCCGGAATGGTATAAGGGCGGACTTTATCATGACGATATGGATTTTGGTGTTCCGAGTTTTTGGTTCGCCTCCTGGTATGATGTGTCTATCAGTCCGAATATTGCGCTTTTCAATCATGTCAGAAATAATGCCAAAGATCCTGAGGTCAGGGATAATCAATACCTGGTAATAGCTCCTACATTGCACTGCGCTTACACCCGGGCCACGGAGAATACCGTTATCGGTGAACGCGCGGTGGGTGACGCCAGGTTGAATTATGAAGAGCAGATCTATGAATGGTTTGATCTCTGGTTGAAAGGAGAAAGGAACGATTTTAAGGAAAAAACCCCCAAAGTGCAATTTTACACTATGGGATCCAACAAATGGCAGTCGGCCGAAACCTGGCCTCCTGAGAACACCCAAATGGTGACCTTTTATCTTAACTCTTCCGGTAGGGCTAACAGCCTTTACGGAGATGGAAAATTGACTGAAAAAGCACCTACAAAGGATAATCCTGATCTCTTTACATACGACCCCATGAATGCCGTTCCTTCTTACGGCGGAAATGTCTGTTGCACGGGCAATGCTGTTAAAGGCGGTGCCTTTGATCAGCAGCAGATGGAAACGAGAAGTGATATCCTGGTATACACTTCCGAAGTGTTGGAAGAAGGTGTGGAAGTAAGCGGTTTTATTGAATCTACTCTTTATGTGTCTTCAGATGCCAAAGACACTGATTTCACCATAAAGCTA
>JBFKFP010000254.1:0-1844 GCA_041618535.1 Flavobacteriaceae bacterium | reverse complement strand
GCCTTTCTTTCGATTCTGATGTGATTTCAACCGCCAGTTCGATCCCGGCGTCAATTATGCAAAGCATCGCAGACTCCCTGTGAATTATATCTGTCACCACTCCTTTTAACTGATTCTGAATGCTGACATTATCCAGTTTACTGGCTGCAACTGCAATATGATCGGCATGAAGGAATATGCGAACGGGGCCTGAATCATTTTTTATCCTTTCAATCAACCTTGACTTAATCTCTACCCTGCCCTTATCTGTTTCCTTCACCAAGGTCATGATCTCTTTATCTCTTGAAACCGTTCCTATTTCCATATCGATCGTATTGATAAGCGGACTGGATCCGAGGAATTCAGATGCATCGTTCTGTTTTAGCAGGTCATAATAATTGCCATGCCCGATACATTTGCCATTTTGAACAAGGCAAATCCTGTTGGTCAGCTTCAGTAAGTCAGCAAGGTCATGGCTCACGACCAGGACAGGAAGTTTCGTTTCTCGTTGAATATTCAATATGAATGGGATGATCTGGTCTCTTAGTTTTAGATCGACAGCGGAAAAGGGTTCATCCATCAGAAGTAATTCCGGCTCCGACAACAGGGCCCGCCCAAGTGCAGTCCGTTGTCTCTCTCCTCCAGAAATCTTATTTGGTTTCTTTTCCAGGATATTTGAAATCTGAAGTAACCTGGTGAGTTTTTCAAATTCGATCTGCCCTTTTCCACCTTTTCTCATCCCATATTTGAGATTGTCTTCAACGGTCAGATGCGGAAAAAGACGGCCCTCCTGGAACACATAGCCAATCTTTCGGTTTCCCGGTTTTAGATCTATATTATTTTCTGAATCGAAGAGTGTTCTGCCATTCAGTTTAATTGAACCGGAGTTTGGTTGTTGCAAACCAGAGATCATCTGTAGTATAGATGTCTTCCCTGACCCGCTGGGGCCAAAAACAGCTGTGATCCCAGGTCCGAATATTTCGCGGAATTCAAGATTAAATCCCTGCCTCTTCAGAATAATATCAACTTCTGTCATCTTTCATTCTTTTTATATACCATTCTGAGAGAACCATGGCTAAAAACGAGATGACCACCGCAACTATCACGAGTCTCATCGTGGTATTCTCCTGCCCGGGCACCTGCATCTTCGCATATATCGCCAAAGGAAGGGTTTGAGTTTCACCCGCTATATTCCCGGCAAAGGTAATGGTGGCGCCAAACTCCCCTAATGAGCGGGCAAAAGCCAGGATAGCACCAGAAATAATTCCTGGAATGGCGAGTGGTACAGTGATTTTTGTAAAGGTACGCCATCTGCTGGCCCCTAGAATTCTTGAGGCGTCCTCAAGTCCTGTATCGACCATTTCCATCGATGTACGGATAGTCCTGACAATAAGCGGGAACGACACCACTACAGAGGCAATAATAGCCGCATAAAACGAAAAGGCAAGTCGAATTCCAAAGGTTTCGTAAAACCAGTTCCCGATAAATCCTTTAGTGCCCAAAAGTACCAATAACAGGTAACCGGTGGCAACCGGGGGCATGACAAGAGGCAGGTGGATAAGGCTTTCGACAATAGCTTTACCCCTGAAATCGTAGCGCGCCATTTTATAACCCACCCATAGCGCTAATGGCAGAGAGATAATTACACAGGCAACGGCCACCTTTACAGACAACCATATGGCTTCAAGCTCAGCAGGACTGAATTTCATAAAATCCGTCATCGCTTAAATTTAAAACTTAAAACCATCAGCTTCTAATTTCGATTCAACTTCTGCCGACCTCATGAATTTCTCAAAGTCCATTGATATTTTTTTGTCATTCAACCGAACAAGAAAATAGCTTACAGGGTCATGATTCGTTTCAGG
>JBFKFP010000253.1:0-1981 GCA_041618535.1 Flavobacteriaceae bacterium | reverse complement strand
TACTGAGTCGGGGATTCTTCGTTGAACAAAAGGTCAATTATTTTACGAATCAGATCAACGTTAATGTGCAGGCTCCTACTTATTTAATCAGGGAATTGCTGCCTAATCTCCTTGATAACGCTCCGAGTTGTATCCTCAACGTGAGCAGTATGGCTTCATTTTTCCCGTTGCCAATGAAACAGGTATACTGCGGAACCAAATCGTATCTGTCCACATTCTCCAAAAGTTTGAGGTTAGAATTGAAAGACAAAGGGGTAACGGTCAGCCTTCTTTGCCCTGGTAGTATAAACACCACAACAAAAATCTGTTTGCAGAACCGGAACCTGGGATGGATCGATAAGAAATCCGTGCTGAATCCGGATGAGGTGGCCAGGATTGCCATAAAAGGCATGCTCAAAGGCAAAGAGCTTATAATTCCGGGCGTCCTCAACAAGTCATTTTTATTCCTTGATAAAATCCTGCCGAAATGGTTGAAAAATATACTGATCATGAAAGAGCTTGATCATTTGAGTTCTGTCAGTAAGTTCATTAAGGAGCAGAAAAAAAATCAGCCGGATCAAATAAAAGTATCGTTGCAATAAAATTCTGAAACAAAATCAGTAACGAGAATTTAGGCCCGTTAAAAGGCATATTATAAAAAAATTTAGTGATGGAACATAAGCGATTTAGTGATAAGGTTGTTTTGATAACCGGCGCAAGCAAGGGTATTGGACGAAAAACCGCCTTTAAAATGGCTAATCTGGGAGCGAAGGTTGTCCTTACCGGACGTGATAAGGCGGCTTTGCATCGTGTTTATGAAAAGATTGGAGAAATGGGCGGGAATTCCGCCTACATTCAAGGTGATATTTGCGACCAGGACTGCTGTAAGGAAATGGTTCGATTCACTTTAGACCGATACGGTAAATTAGACATTCTGATAAATAATGCAGGAGTATCGATGCGGGGCAACTTTTCTGAATTGGAGTTTGAAGTGATCGACAGGGTGTACAGGACAAATCTTATCGGGGCGACATTCATAAGTGCCGTCTCGTTGCCTTATATAAGAAGATCTCAGGGCAGTATTGTATTTGTCTCGAGTATTGCAGGAATAAGAGGACTGCCCTTTAATTCTGTTTATTGCGCCTCGAAGATGGCATTGCGCGCTATAGCCGAATCCATCAGGATTGAAGAATTTAAGAATAATATTCATGTCGGGCTGGTCTATGCCGGAATTACTCAAATCGACCCCGGAAAACAGACCATTGGATCAGGCGGAGACATGATTACATTGAATGATCGTTCAAAAAGAAAGATCATGACCCAGGAAGAGGTGGCCCTTGCCATTCTCGGGAATATCGAGGACAGGAAATTCATATCAGTTCTCTCTCCGCTGGGTAAACTTAATTCGGTAGTTCAGCGCATTTCACCAAAACTGTCAGAATTTATTCTGTGTCGCAGCATTGATAAAATTGTCCAGGACGGAAAGTGATAATACAAATGGGATTCATACGGCTGAAATAAAAAACCTCTTCAATTGAAGAGGTTTTTTATTTTTATGTGGATTAAGAATTAATCTGAATCCCTTTTATCATTGTCTCGTGAACGTCTGTCGTCACGGTTCCTGTCATCGCGATTCCTGTTATCCCGACCTCTGTTGTCCCGGCCCCTGTTATCTCTTCTGCGATCATCACCTCTTGGTCTTCTCTCTCTTTCCTGGTAACCTTCCGGTTTAGGAAGGATCGCTTTCCTTGAGACCTTTTCACGCTTGGTCTTTGGATCAAATCCGAAGTACTTCACATCAACCTGGTCGCCAATGTTCATCACATCGGTCACACTGTTGGTCCTTTCCCATGCCATCTCGCTGATATGAAGCAGGATCTCGTTGCCCGGAGCTTCTATAAATTCAAGAACAGCACCAAACTCAAGGATCTTGACTACCTTCATTTCATAAACGCTGCCAACCTCAGGTTTGAAGGTGATAGATTCGATTTTTTTCAGAACC
>JBFKFP010000252.1:0-2110 GCA_041618535.1 Flavobacteriaceae bacterium | reverse complement strand
TGAAGTTAAGGCTTTGGTTGAAAATATAACCGATGATGACGTTGCCTTAAGGTTTGTTGTAAAAGACAATGGCCCCGGTATACCTAAAGAAAAGCACGGTAAGATATTTGAGAACTTCTCCCAGTTAAATGATACCAATGTCAATTACCAGGGTACCGGTCTCGGATTATCCATAGCCAAAAACCTTGTGGAGCTCTTCGGAAGTCAAATTGAACTTGAGAGCGATACAGGCAAGGGGGCCGAGTTTAGTTTCGCAGTCACCTTTAAGATAGATAAGAAGGCAAAATTAGCGAAGACTGAAATGGCGGCTGACAAAGGTAAGACCGTTCCTATCCATGACAGGTTTAAGATATTAGTTGCTGAGGATAACAAGATCAATCAGATCGTTACGCAAAATGTGCTTGAAAAAGGAAATTTTGAATGTGTGATTGTTGAAAATGGCCTTGAGGCACTAAATGCGGCCAGGGAGAATCATTATGACCTTATCCTCATGGATCTTAATATGCCCGTCATGAACGGGATGGATGCGACCAAGGAAATAAGGAAATTTAATCCAAGTATCCCGATACTCGCACTGACAGCGGCAGATATAGAAGAAGTTAAAACGGATTTCGCATCTATAGGATTCTGCGATGTGATCACCAAACCATTCGATAATTTCGAGTTTTATCAAAAAATAACAGCCTGCATTCAGAAGTATAAACTGGAGGTGAGCTATAACTCAAAATTGGTTAAGGTCTCTTAAATTTAAAGGTGAATCTGCTAAGTATTCAAATCTGAATTTAAAACCAATGGAATGAAGTCCCGGAAACGGGACTTCATTTTTTTCTTGTCAAGGACAGTCCATCTCTTATGGGAAGCATTACGGTTTCTACCCGCTTGTCGCTGTTGAGCAGTTTATTGTATTCGATCAACGCCCTGGTAGCCTCATCGTCTGCCTCCGGGGTCTCCAGAACCTTTCCGCTCCAGAGTACATTGTCTGAGATCAGCACTCCTCCTGGTTTAAGCTTTTCAATTACCAGGTGGAAATAATTTACATAGTTCTCCTTATCGGCATCTATGAAAACCAGGTCAAAATCATGGTTCAGTTTTGGAACAATATCTTTTGCATCTCCCAGGTGTTGGATAATCTGACGGCCATAGCCTGATCTTTTGAAGTAAGACCTCTGAAAATCGAGGAGTTCTTCATTCATGTCGATAGTATGAAGCTCTCCTTCGGCCTGCATGCCTTCGGCCAGGCAAATTGCAGAATAACCTGTATAAGTACCGATCTCAAGGATATATTTCGGATTGACGATCTTGGATATCATACTGAGCAGGCGTCCCTGATAATGACCACTCAGCATGCGGGGCTGTAATATTTTCTGGTAAGTCTCCCGATTCAGTTCGACCAATAAGTCCGGCTCTTTTTGAGAATGAGCCATTACATATTCATCTATGTTTTCCGGCAGAAAATCCATCAGTTTAAAATTCTATTGATCAATTTTTGTTTGGATTCTTCATCATCTCCCCATAGCCATTGCAAGACATTGGCTTCCCAGATATCATCGCATTCGTTCTGTGAAAGAATATTCCTTTCCCTTGCCAGATCCAGGATCTTCCCCGGATAGGACGATTGTTGAACACTTTCCATTTCTCCCAGCGGATAAGGGTCATCTAAGCCCATAAGAACCTGCTTTGATCCCTGGTTTTCAACAAGCAGTTTTAGTGATCCCGTATCATGCACAAGGGTGTCGAAGAATATATTCCTGTGTCCGACGGCTTTCCTGGGGTGCTGCATACCCTCGAATAAATCTGGCCGGCCGTCAAAACCCTGGATCCTTCGCCCAAGATTGATCTGGGCGAGTTGCCCGCCATGGGCAAAACAGACGCGCATATTAGGGAATTTGTCCTGGTAGCCGCTCAGGGTAAGAAAGTGATAGGCATCTGCGCATTGGGCCAGCATCCAGATAAGATGAAAACGCCATGCGGTATTTTCCAGCTTAATAAATTTTTCACCATCATATGGATGGATCTCGACCGCAAGATTGTATTTGCTGGCTAACTCGAAAATAGGCTCATTCTCTTCATCAAAGATGCATCTCCAGGTTCCGATTGTATCCATATAATG
>JBFKFP010000251.1:0-2236 GCA_041618535.1 Flavobacteriaceae bacterium | reverse complement strand
TTTAAACCCACTGAACAGGTTAAAGCAGATAGAGCCTATCCTGATAATGTGTCGGTGCTCAAACTTAACAGCACAAAAAAATTTAACACAGGAATCTACCCTTATTCGGTGATGCAGAGTACTTTCTACCCTGTTGATAATAATCATCATGCCCTAAAAGTGAGCTGCTCAATGCAGGAATGGTGCGGCCATGTATATTCACAGCTAAACAATCGGGAGAAATTTGAAGTGATGTCTCATTCTTATTTTGAAGGGGAGGCAGACCAGGAATATGACCTGGAGAAGACCGCACTGGAAAACGAACTCTGGACCCAGTTGCGCATCGATCCGCTGAGCCTTCCGCAAGGGACTTTTGAATGCATCCCATCACTGGAGTTCATAAGGTACCGGCATATCGAGATCAAACCTTACAAGGCAGAGGCAACTCTTGAAAATGGACGCTACGTCCTGGCTTACCCGAGTCTAAACCGTACTTTGACAATTTTATTCAACCCTGAATTCCCCTTTGAGGTAAAGGGCTGGGAGGACAGCTATCCAGGTGGATATGGTGAAGGGGCACAGAGGCTTACAACAAAAGCCACAAGACTTAAGCAAATCAGGACAGCATACTGGCAACAGAACAGTAATGCGGATGAAGTCCTTCGGGATTCTCTCATGATTCGCTAAAATATTCGCTAAATTGCCAAAAGGCATTAACCTAATAAAGAATTTATAGATGCTTGATTTCTTTAAAGAACACGATACGCAGATCTATACCGGAATAGGACTGTTACTGATCTTTCTAATTATTAACTATTCGATGAACGTGATCATAAGGAAGGTTGCCAAGCGAAACAGTATCACGGAGATCAGATCAAAACTGATAAGCCGATACCTCAGCCTCGGACTATTATTCCTGTGGCTGCTGAGTGAATCTTTCATTTTCGGGGCAGATTGGGGCGATATTGCGGTTGTATTCTCCTCCGTTTTCGCCATCCTCGGAATTGCACTGTTCGCGATATGGTCTATTTTGAGCAATGTGACATCCGGCGTCATCATGTTTTTTTCCTTTCCTTATAAAGTGGGAGATATGGTTCAGATTCATGACAAAGATTTCCCCATAATGGCCATCATTGAGGATATCAGGGCGTTTCATCTTCATTTGCGCCTGGAAAATGGCGATTTGGTCACCTACCCTAATAATCTCATGTTACAAAAACCCGTAACTTTAGTTCAGAAAGATGCCATGGAGAATCTTATGGAAGAAGACCTGTAATTCTCCCTTGGATTATGGCTATTCAAATTTCAAAACCAACTTGATCTTATGCCTAAAATAATTCCGAACAGATTAAAAGCGACCATCAAACTGAAGTCCCTTAAGGGAAAGGTCGGTCAGGTACCGGGAACCATACATTATACGGGCCTTAAAGCAGACAAACCCCTGTCGCTGGAGCTTTTCGGATATACCGAGGACAAGCTCGAGCACCTGGAACTCTTTTCCATTGAAGACGCCCTGGGTTACCATAAAAAAGGCCACATCTTCTGGTTAAATTTCAATGGCCTTAACCATGTTGAGGAAATCGGCATTGTGGGTAAGCATTATAACCTCCACCCCCTGGTGCTTGAGGACATCGCCAACGTAACCCAAAGGCCTAAACTGGATGAATACGAGGATTACCTTTTTATTATCGTGAAGATGCTCTATTATGACCAGAAGGAAAACCTGGTCGTAGAACAGATCAGTTTTGTCCTGGGCGAAGACTTTGTTCTGTCTTTCCAGGAATCGGAAGGGGATGTCCTCGATCCTGTCAGGGACCGCTTAAAAAAATCACAGGGCCGGGTGCGCTTTATGCATGCTGATTACCTGCTTTTTGCATTGATCGATTCGATCATAGATCATTATTACACCATCCTTGAGTCTCTGGGCGATAAAATTGAAGGGTTTGAAAGTGATCTGTTTAATGGAATGGAGAAACCGGATACGGTACAGCGAATTCAGGAATTGAAACGAGAGGTGCTGAGGGTGCGCAGGGCCGTGCTTCCATTAAGGGAACTCGTCAATAAAATTGAGAAATACGATAACAGGCTTATCACGAGCAACTCGAAAATATATTACCGCGATCTTTACGACTCCATAATACAGATCTCGGAGCAGATAGATATTTACCGCGAAATGATCTGGGGATTGATGGACATGCATATGAACGCACTAAGCATGAAAATGAACCAGGTGATGAAGGTCCTGACCGTCATGGCC
>JBFKFP010000250.1:0-2236 GCA_041618535.1 Flavobacteriaceae bacterium | reverse complement strand
TCTGATAACTTACCAAAGCGGTTAAGCCTTCAAAAAGAGGCCACCCGGCGTTGAGGCCAGGCTTGTCAATAATGTGTAAATCTTCCCACGTATTCCAGCCTACATCCGCTACATGAAGAATGCCGGGGAATCCGTCTGCAGGATCTGTGCTGCCTGTTCCCGGTTGGATAGACATTCTAAAAGGATTCCGAAACCCCATTGCATACATGCGTGATTTCGGAGACCTCGGGTTATCGGGATCATAATGTGGATTGGAAGGAATACCATCCCCGGTATCCGGATCGAGACGAAGCACCTTGCCACAATGTGATGTTAACATCTGGGCCCTGAAAGCCCCCACATTTTCTTCCGGTCGTAAGATACCATCATTAATCGCCTGCTGGTAATAGGTCTCCGGAGAACTACCATCATCAACACTTATATAACTAGCATTATCGCCTGTAGACAGGAGTAGGGTTCCGTCGGCACCAAACACTATAGTTCCACCTGCATGAGATTCATGCGTTAAGGGAATCCCGGTTTCCTTGGTTTCACCCAAGAGTACCGACCTGGAGTTAGTCACTGTTGTAAGTGGATTACTGTTCAAATCTAACTCGTAACGAGTTAACCTGCTAATCGTAGCCTCAAAGTAATCATTTGCATTGGGATCATATGAAGGACCCGGGAAGTTCATCAGGTGCTCACGATCAACCACATAAAACATATAAATTTTTCCATTGCTGTCAAAATCCGGATCGAGAGCAATGCTCAGAAGTCCGAAGTCACGCCAGGCCCCAACCTCGTCAGAGATGTCGATAACAGGTTGATCCTGGATAACATATGAATTTCCGTCCCAATTTGCCACCTTTACAAATCCCTGGTAAAACCAAATGAACATTCTGGTTCCGTCAGAATTGAAGACTGTTCCCATTGGAGTATCCACTCCAAAACTATCGTTAAAATCAAACACCAGTTCATCTGTGTAACCTGTAGGTAACTGGCCAAGAACAGTTAAGGTGCCGGAAATGGTCAGTGAGAAAAATAGAGAAAATAACAAGCGGTTAGTTTTCTGAAAAGAGCTCAGCATTACAACACAAATTAAGTTAAGATTTTAAGTGCTAATCGTAAATGCTATTAATCAGATAAAAGGACTTTAGGGTAATCCTTAAACATCAGTAAAGTTATCAATTCGATTAATTGATCTGTAATCAGAATTGCTGATCTTATGACGAGTTATCAACAAAAAAGCCCGGGAATCCCGGGCTTTTTACCAAAACAAATCAATTCAAATTCACACTTTCACATTAAAATCTACAGTGTGTATTCCTTGCCAATATGTGCGAGAGCGTATCTTAGGGAGTGCCCTCGAGCTATTAATTAGGATCAGTAATTTTTCAAGAACTTGTTATGATCAATTAAAGCTAAAACGTTTAAGGCTGTCATCAACAATGAAGATAGGAATATCCAGTCCTATTTAATGTAACCAAGGTTACATACCACAAATGATCCGGTTTAAAGTCTAACTGGCCTGCCTCAGGTGATTTAGAATTTCATCCTTGGATATAAGTCCGGCCTGACGCCACAATTGCTGACCATTCTTAAATAGTATTAATGTTGGCACACCACGTATCTGGTATTTCTTTGATAGCCAGCGATTCCTGTCTATATCAATTTTTATAATAGACACCTTGTCACCCACCTGATCCTTGACCTCCTTCAATATAGGCGCCATCAGCTTACAGGGGCCGCACCATTCAGCATAGAAATCTATAAGAACAGGATTTGATCGATTAATGAGGTCGGTAAAGTTCGCCATATCACGCTTTCTTTTGGTTCATTCCACCACTTTTTCCTGCTGGTCTGTCGTTATTAATTTCCATTAACATCTGATAATTGAATAGATGCCGAAGTCTCTACCATATGAATTCTCCGGGGATACGCTGTTAAGCCATAATGCCAGACCATCTCGAAGCTTTACAGCTTACAAAGGCAAAAAAGGTAAGAACAACAAATTATATTAAAAGGTATATTTCCAGTTCGTAATACCTCCTTTCAGATCGTAGATCTCCTTAAAATCAAGAAGTGCGAGTTTTTCAGCAGCCTTCCTGCTTCGTATGCCGCTTCGACAATAAATATAGACCGGCCTATTTTTATCCAAAGATTGGAATTCCTTGAAGAACCCCGGTGAATAAAAATCGATATTCATGGCATGCCCAATATACCCGCGACTGTATTCAAGCGATGTTCTGATGTCAAC
>JBFKFP010000249.1:0-2388 GCA_041618535.1 Flavobacteriaceae bacterium | reverse complement strand
GACTTTTGACTCCCTGATTCGACCGTCATCCATCTCCTTGATATCTTGGGAATCATCCAAAATCAGATTAGCTCTGGCCGAGAGAGCAGGCACATGTTCTATTTTTGTAGGGTAGGCAACTGAAACGGGGCCAACTGGTTTGATTCCATTATCCTGCGCGATTGACACAGGAGAAAGAAGTAGAAAACAAATCCCGGTGAACCAGAGTAATTTCGATTTCATAATTACAGAATTTCTTAATAGTTAGTATTTTCCTATGAGGTTACTAAAAGTAAGGTTTTTTTGTAAAAAATTGGGGGATACCCTTTATTTATTGGACCAACGGAACCCTAAGCTCTCATCAGAAAGATAGTTAAAAGATTGATTCTGAAAATGATCGGGGTGAAGGCGATGCTACGAACGCATTTTCATCAACCAGTTTTTGATATCGACCTCCTTAATAATAAGGTCTTTAAGCCCGGTTATTGGCACGCGTTGCTGTTCCATGGAATCCCGTTCCCTGATAGTCACCGAATGATCTTCCAGGGTATCGTGATCAACAGTGATACAAAAAGGCGTTCCGGCTGCATCCTGTCTGCGATATCGCCTTCCAACCGCATCTTTTTCATCATATTGAACGTTGAAATCCCATTTCAGATCTTCAACAATTTTCTTTGCGATCTCAGGCAGGCCGTCCTTTTTCACCAAAGGAAGGACTGCAGCCTTTGTCGGTGCCAATACGGCAGGTAATTTAAGGACAACCCTTGAAGTACCATTATCGAGTTCTTCTTCTTTTAATGAATTCGAGAATACCGAGAGGAACATCCGGTCTAACCCAATAGAAGTCTCAAGCACATATGGCACATAGCTCTTATTCTCCTCGGGGTCGAAATACTGAAGTTTCTTTCCTGTGTATTTCTCGTGCTGGGCCAAATCGAAATCGGTCCTGGAATGGATCCCTTCAAGTTCTTTAAAACCAAATGGGAAATTAAATTCTATATCGCAGGCCGCATCAGCATAGTGGGCAAGTTTTTCGTGATCGTGAAAGCGGTAGTTATCCTCTCCCATTCCAAGGGAAAGATGCCATTTCAATCGTTCCTCCTTCCAGTATTCATACCATTCCATCTGGGTGCCTGGCTTAATGAAGAATTGCATTTCCATCTGTTCGAATTCACGCATTCTAAAAATGAATTGCCTGGCCACAATTTCATTCCTGAAGGCCTTCCCGGTCTGGGCAATTCCAAACGGGATTTTCATCCTTCCGGTTTTCTGAACATTCAGGAAATTGACGAAGATACCCTGTGCGGTCTCAGGCCTGAGGTAAAGCTCCATGGCCGAGTCGGCACTGGCGCCGAGCTTGGTTCCGAACATAAGGTTAAATTGCTTGACATCGGTCCAGTTTTTACTTCCTGAAACAGGACAAACGATTTCCAATTCTTCTATGAGCGCTTTTACATCACCAAGATCTTCATCATCAAGTGATTTTGCCATGCGCTTTAATACAGAGGACGATTTTTCCCTGTAGCCAACAACCCTTGGATTTGTTGTGACGAACTGCTCTTCATCAAAACTGTCTCCAAAACGCTTTTTCGCTTTCTCGATTTCCTTGTTAATCTTCGATTCGAGTTTAGCCACATAATCCTCGATCAAAACATCAGCACGATAACGCTTTTTTGAATCCTTATTATCGATCAGCGGATCATTAAATGCATCAACATGCCCTGAGGCTTTCCATATGGTTGGATGCATAAAAATGGCAGCATCAATTCCGACAATGTTCTCATGCATCTGGACCATGGCCTTCCACCAATACTCCCTAATATTGTTCTTGAGCTCAACACCGTTTTGTGCATAATCGTAAACCGCACTCAAACCGTCGTAGATTTCACTGCTCTGGAACACATAACCATATTCTTTGGCATGTGATATAACCTTCTTAAACTGATCTTCCTGATTTGCCATGCTGCAAAAATAAAAAACCACCCTGAACTAATAGAGTGGGTTAATGAAAATAATTGATTGTTTATTCGAGTTCGAGACGTGTGCCGCCCAGTCTGCGTTCCTTTTCAAAAACGCTAATGTAGTAAGAACCTTTTTTGAAGGCTTCAGAATTCGGTATAATCTCGCATATTTCGAGATCAGTCCTGTCATATTCAACTTCCATCCTCGAGCTGAAAATAAGTGAGAGTTCACCAAAGTTTACCGCTCCTTTATCGTTGATGACATTATTATCAGGTCCGACGATTTGAAGATAGAGTTCCTTTTTACCGGATTCTGCAAGGGGATTTTTTCCCAATACAAAACAAACTTCAATCTGGTCTGCCTTATTTGCTCTCTGAGTTACGGTCAGCTGCGCATCACTCTCCAATCTCTGAGCCGCTGCACGGAAGGAATTGGCATAGATACGAT
>JBFKFP010000248.1:0-2496 GCA_041618535.1 Flavobacteriaceae bacterium | reverse complement strand
TTAAGGTATAACATTAAATCCATTAATTGGATTAATTTGGTTATTATTATTGTAAATGAGGCTAAATAGTTCAGATGATACTCAAAACACAGGGGTAATTGATAATTATACTGCTTCAGACCGGTCTTGGCAGAAATTACCTCAAAGGAATAAGGTTTAATCGGGATAAGGGAAGATCGGGTAAATCATCTTCACATTCTTCAGAGAATCTAAATAATTGCAATAACCGGGTTCGGGAAACCCGCTGCGGTTTTTTATTCGGTCGTCCTGGCCTTGCCTAAGATCTGGGATTTAAATTTATTGTCGTCAGCCAGCAACTCAAAAAAGTCAAGGATATATTCCCGGCAGACCTCATATTCGTTCTCATGCTGAAACTCACCTTTACTGGAGTCAACAAGATTAAGGATTTCGTTCTGTTTAGACAGGAATTCCTGACGCACCTTTTCAAAAAACGCCGGATTTCTTCTAAATCCGCGGTAAAGTCTCTGTTTAACCGAGCTCAGGGGCAGTTTTTCATTCCCTATCTGCGAGACTACGGCATAGCTGCAATTCACCATTCCGGCCATGTCGAAATCATAAGGGATTGGAATAAAATCCTTTTCATGGAACATCACTTTCACGTTGTGCATGTCGTACTGTGAATAATCGGTATTTCCTATCAGGAACTGGAACAGGGCATGGCGTATTGAAGCCATATCCTCCTGCTGCATGGGATGTACCCGCCTCTCATAGATCTTTCCGCCATAACGCTTGGCCACATGCTTGTCATCCTCAACCAGGAAGGCCTTCATGTTATGCGTCTTTATCTTTCCATTGCTTCGAACTTCGTTGAATTCAAGATCCACCATCCGGGTATTGAAGTAATAGGGAGACACGATTTCGAAAATTCGGTAAGCCAGGTATTCCTTGACCACATTGTCGTTTTTGTCCCTTTCAGTAAGACAGGGCAAAACCATTTTCAATCTCTTATGCGTATCGAAAAGCGTCTCTTTGTAATCCGATTTCCGGATCTTGATCTTAAGGGGGGGATAAAAACAATTCTCCAGGCGGTTATGACCTCTCTTTCTCAATTCGACGTTCAACTCGGTGAAGCCACCGGCCTCATTCTGGTATTTCAGTACGGATGAAATATAGGTGGAATCGTCGGTCTGCCTCAAGAGGTCCCTGATCGAATACTCAAGTTTTACAGGAAGAGCAGTGCGTTCGGCAAAAAGGATATCCCTTCCTTCAAAAGGAACATTTTCAGGCTGCTGAGCAACGCCCAGCAAGGGCATCATAATTATTAAAAGAAGTGATTTCCTGATTGCTGAATTCATCCCAATGTGTTAACTTTATCAAATATAATGTTTTACCACCAACCATCAGACAATATCTATCTATAATTGACCACCGCACGATACTCGTGATACTACTATCAGTTGCAATCACTTATATCTGTTACAGGTTCAACATCATCTACAGTGTTGACCTCACATTACTCAGTATAGCCATTGTTTTTCCGTTGGTCTTTACCATAAGAGGTTCGTTCCGGAGAAGAGAAAAAGCCCTTGAACACCTTAGTGAATTCAGAAGCACCCTGAAAACGGTGAAATATTTCTTTATGATAAATTCGCAGTTAAGCGAAAGTGAAAAGGAAGAGGTAAAAAATATCTTATTGGATATCAATACCCAGGTACTGGATCATTTGAATGGCAGAAACCATAGCATGACTGCTTTAGACCAGATTATCGATAAGGTATATGACTTTGTGACGAACAATAATGACAATATCCCAAGACAGATCCGTGACCGTGTTTTTCGCTTTATGAAAAATATGCATGAATCGATAGAGAATCTTCATGCCATTCATATTCACAGAACACCTATCAGCCTTAAAGCATATTGTAAGATCTTTATCTATATTTTCCCATTGATCTACGCACCAACAATTATAAGTAACCTGGGAGATTTCGCTCCGGAATGGATCACCTATTTTGTAGTGATTCTAACTGAATTCATCCTGATCTCACTCTACAACATTCAGCGACAACTCGAGTATCCGTTCGACAATATCGGAATGGATGATATCAACCTTGACAATTTCAGGATTGAGCGTTAGAATTTACTTTCTTTTTACTTGTAACCTTTAAAAATTTGGTTGTCAAACACTTAACTGCAAAATTCCAATTATAATATCAATAAAACGAAATCGAATTCCTTATTCTTTTTATGCCTGCTCATCAGTTCATTAAGCTTTTCCTAGGACCTTGAAACCTATTGAGACAATTATTTATCCGAGAAAGAGGTGACCATGGATGATAACGGGGCCGTCATTAAAGGCTCGGAGATCGCCAAAAACACCACCTGAACCAAAGAAGGAGATTCAACTGGAAGAATCCATTCGTAAACCTATGCGGGCAAGTATGAAATGAATCCGGAATTTTTGATCGAAGTTCGCATTCATTACCGTGAGATTTTTGCTCAGGCTACAGGCCAGCCTGGATTTCATATGTTCGC
>JBFKFP010000247.1:0-2589 GCA_041618535.1 Flavobacteriaceae bacterium | reverse complement strand
GAGGTCGCCATCATTATCCAGATCACCATAGGCCATGCCATTAGAGAAAGCTGGCGCGTCAAATCCCCATTTTTTGGCAACTTTTTCAAATTCCAAATCACCGGTATTCCTGTAAGCATAATTAGATATGGGATTAGAAGGTGCATTCTTGCTTAATTCAAGCAACTCGGCTGTAGTTGTGTTTTTAGGATCGAGGTTCTTTAGAATCGTCCGATAATCATTGTTGTCCACATCTTTTTTAATGCCGTTTGAAACGATTATATCCTTCCAGCCATCGTTATCCAGATCTACCAGCAGGCTGGCCCAACTCCAATCAGTGAAGGCCACCCCTGCTATATTGGCTACATCCGAGAAGTTGCCCATACCTGTATTAAGCTGCAGGGTATTCGTCATATATTGATAATGCGCTCCCGCTTCTACCATTTTATTGAAGGTCTCGGTGCTCATGGAAGCCATATTAGTCTTCGAGCGATAATGGTCTTCAGGGGTCATATCGGTAGTGATCAAATCGATCAAACCGTCATTATTTATATCACCCGTATCGGAACCCATGCTCAATTGGGTGATATGTTTCAATTTTTCATCGATCACGTTCGTAAAAGTTCCATTCCCGTTGTTGTAATACATAAAATCAGGTTCGGCATAATCGTTTGCGATGTAGAGATCGATAAAACCATCATCATTAAAATCGGTTGCATTAACGCTCAGCCCATACGCCACATTTCGTGAAATTCCTGCTTCGGCGGAAACATCTTTAAAGCGACCGTTATCATTTCGGTATAGCCTGTCAGGGAAATATTTATACTGCTCTTTTGGAATGTCATGTATCAGGAACATCTTTTCATCCGGCAACTGATTTACCTGGTACATGTCGAGGTCACCATCATTGTCCATATCAAAGAATACGGCCTGAGTAGAGAACCCCATGTCGGCAAGGCCAAAGGCTATTGCAGATTCCGTAAAAGTAAGATCACCATTATTGATGTAAAGCTGATTTCTTCGGTCCTCCGGATTGATTGAATTTCCGTTACGGCTAACATAAATGTCCAGGAACCCGTCAGCGTTCACATCTGCCATCGTTACACCCCATGTCCATCCGGGGTTTTTTGCGACTCTTGATTCCTTTGTGATATTCTCAAACTGAAAATCCCCTTTGTTCAGGTATAATCTGTCGGAAACCTGATTGCCGCCAAAAAAGATATCTGGCAGACCATCATTGTTGATATCCCCGATAGCCACACCTGAGCCCAGGTAGATTTGCCTGTATAAATATTGATTGAAATTTTCCGTTTCAGCAATTGTATTATTGAAGTCGATTCCGGTGCGTTCCGGAGGAAGAAGATCGAAGCCACCGATCAATTCACCGGGATACAAATCACGACTCGAATCCTGGCATGCATTGAAAAGCAAGCAGATTAACAATACAACTAAACCCCTGTTCATACTTTTTTATTTGATTTAAAAGTATAATCCAAAGGGCAAAATTTAAAATGCCGAAAGTTAAAGTTTTGCAAAGTGCTATAAACTGTTTTTTATTTAAGCCTCTCAGGTTGGAACGAAACCACTATATTTTCAATTTCTCCCCGACGATTGAAAACACTTAGGCTAGTTTCTTTATCAAGCTTGTCGGTTTGAAGTTCCTTTGATTCACCTCCATAGAAATTCACCGTAATCCCCTGTTTGTGATCAATGCGATAAATAACCGGAACCTGACAATAAGTGAAACAAATGGACCCAGCATCCAGTTTCAGCTCTTTCATTTGGCCCGTCACATCGGGATAACTAAAGGACCTGGTCGAGGGTAAAAATTCGTCACGGAGCAATAATTTCGGATTGAATCGAATCTGGCCTTCTTCAACAGTAATGCCCAGTTCTCCCATACGGCTGAGGATATCCTCTTTAACCTGGCCGGTCATCCCAGGTTGCTGGGCACCTTTGGTAGCCGGTGTGTGAGAATAGGGGTCGGTTGGAAATGCTCCATAAAGTTCAGGTGACTTGTGAACACCGATGCCTTCGTTTATTTCATAATAGTGATCAAGAAGACCGCCGATGGTCTGTTCATTGGCTTTATTTTCAAATGCCTTATCACAGGTTTCATAAACGCTTAACAATAACTTTGAGACCATATGCCAATAAATAGATCCCAGGCCTTCATATCCGAAGAATGTGCCTGACCGCCCGGTGAAGGCTTTATGATTAAACACCTCTTCGAAAATATCCAGAATTAACTCACGATCGCGCTCAACCAAATCACTGTAGGGTCCTGCAGATATCTCCTCAAGCGCTTGCTTCAGGTTTTCCGCATTATTGAAATTCCCATTGAAGTGATATAAACCCTCGATATCTTTTTCAATTATATCGGTGTTGTTATCACTAATCAGGGTCTTCAGTAGCACAGAGGACTCAACGAAGTTCTCGGGAATGATGTTCTTCTCTGTAAAAGTAGGCAGGTCCTTATTCGGGTAAAGCAGATAACTATATTGATCCGGCCTGAACAAGGCACTTGACTTCATTCCGTTAAGAAGCCTTAATGATTCTTCAGCACTCAGGAATCCTGAACTCAATACAGCCACCTGTCCTTCCAGCATT
>JBFKFP010000246.1:0-2620 GCA_041618535.1 Flavobacteriaceae bacterium | reverse complement strand
GATCCATACAAAGTCCTATGCCGGCGGTGAAGCAGCTCACTGGAGCTGTGACGGCTCACCTGAATTCACCATGGTGAAAGGGAAACGCAAGGAGAGGGGTACCGAAATCATTCTTCATATAGCTGATGACTCTACCGAGTTCCTTGAAGAGAACCGAATACGCGAGTTGCTGTTAAAATACAACCGTTTCATGCCGGTTCCTATCAAATTCGGAACGAAGGAAGAGACCATTCCACTTCCAGATGATGCTCCTGAAGACGCGAAGCCTGAAACCCGGACGGTTGATAATATCATCAATAATCCCGATCCGGCATGGACCAAACAACCTACCGACCTTTCTGACGAAGATTATACAAATTTTTACAGGGAACTTTACCCTATGCAGTTTGAAGAGCCGTTATTCAATATTCACCTCAATGTAGATTACCCCTTTAATCTGACCGGGATTCTTTATTTCCCGAAATTAACCAACGATCTCAATATCCAGAAGGATCGTATTCAGCTATATCAGAACCAGGTGTTCATTACCGATAACGTTGAGAATATAGTTCCTGAGTTCCTGACCATGCTCCGCGGTGTGATCGATTCTCCAGATATCCCGCTGAACGTATCGAGAAGTTATCTGCAGGCCGATAGTAATGTCAAGAAAATTTCCGCATACATTACGCGGAAAGTAGCGGATAAGCTGAAATCATTGTTCAATGGCAACCGCGAAGATTTCGAAAAGAAATGGGATGACATCAAGATTGTCATAGAATACGGAATGCTCTCGGAAGAGAAATTCTTTGAAAAGGCCGATGCTTTTGCACTCTATCCCGATGTGGATGGAAACTACTACACTTATGAGGAGCTCTATAATAAGATAAAAGCAAAGCAGACCGACAAAGATGACAGACTGGTTATTCTTTATGCCTCAGATAAGGATGAGCAGCATAGCTATATTGCTGCCGCGAGGGATAAAGGATACGAGGTTCTGTTATTAGACTCCCCTATTGTAAGTCACCTGATCCAGAAACTGGAGACAACGAAGGAGAACATAACCTTTACGAGGGTTGACGCCGATCATATCGATAAGCTGATAAAGAAGGACGAAGAAACCATATCGAAACTCAGTGATGAAGAAAAGACAAAACTGGATGAATTGCTGAAAGAAGTTATCTCTTCTGAAAAGTTCATGGTCCAGCTGGAAGCCATGGACAGTAAGGCCGCCCCATTTATAATCACCCAGCCAGAATTCATGCGGCGTATGAAGGAGATGCAGCAGACCGGGGGAGGCATGTTCGGGATGAGCCATATGCCCGACATGTATAACCTGGTGGTCAATACCAACAATGAGCTGGTTCACCAGATCCTCAACACTAAAACCAGGAAGAAGCAGGAGCGATTGATAAATCAAAGCCTTGATCTGGCACGATTGTCTCAAGGACTTTTAAAGGGAGAAGAGCTGACTAACTTCATCAGGAGGAGTTACGACATGATCAAATAGCCATCCTTCCTTTTCAAAGGGAGTCCATATAAACGCAAAACCACTTCTGAATTGAAGTGGTTTTTTGTTCTTGTATGATTTTTAATTAATTGACCTGGATCTGATCGCTTTCGTTCAGGACGTCCTTCAAGCCGGCTGGGTAGGGGCAACCGCATAATTCCGGGGTTGAAAAAAAAGTGTCCCAATAAGATGGAGGTGGTAAAAATTCACATATTCCAAAAGGCTCTGAACCTATATGTTGCCATGCCTCCAGGGGTATATAGAAGAATGCCTGAACATATTGGTCTTTTTCAGCATTGGACCCTTCACCATTATCCTGAAATACCAAATACATAGAATCTCCCGGGCCAAATGGGAAACCATCAATTGCATTGTAACCATTCTCCAGAATAATGCCTCCTGCCATACCAACGTTATCTTCGTTCCAAACACAAAGAACATCTAATCTAAATGATCCAAAGCCTCCGGATATTAAGATATTTCCGTGGGCCCCACCATTGTTTTGCATTGCAGATAAAGTGGTTGTCGATCCTGATTGATTGGTGAAATGCCCATTGATTGACTGGTTATTCTGACTTCTTACGGATCTCATATCGTCAAAATCCTCAAGCTTAAATGTGCTGATTTCAACGGGATTGCCATCGATATCAAAATTGTACACCCCTACAGGGGTCCTCATATCAATTTGTTCTGAGTCGACGTTCATGTCTGACTTTTCAAACTCCTCGGAATTACACCCATAATTAAATAGGATCACCACCGTGAGCGTTAAATAAATTACTTTTTTCATGATTGTATTGTTTAATTAATAGAATTACTTTTTAATTCTGATTGTTCTCAGACAAGCGTTTCAATCAATTAATCTGAAAGGGGATATAAAATGCTTATAATCAAAGTGATAATTTCTCCAAAAAGATCACGGAAAATTATCAGGTGCCAATCGGTATTAGTGCTGACAGGAAAAATCCTGCAATGGGGAAAAAATTAGCTCAGCATTTTAATGAATTCTTTAAGTTACAACATTAAATCCATTAGTTGGATTAATTTGGTTATTATTACTGTAAATGAGGCTAAATAGTTCAGATGATGCTCAAAACACAGGGGTAATTGATAATTATACTGCTTCAGACTATC
>JBFKFP010000245.1:0-2629 GCA_041618535.1 Flavobacteriaceae bacterium | reverse complement strand
TTGATAATAGACATCGGTTATCTTGTGATTATTGCAGAATTCGGGCATATGATTTTCCGGTCTGTCCTGAATAACGAAGAGACTGATGTTAAGATCTGATAAACGGTTCTTTAAGTCCTCAAGGCTTTCCAGTAGGAATTTTGCCCTGAACACCTCGGTGCGTTTGAATCCATAGTCATCATATTCGAAATGCCTGGGATCGAGATAATAGATAGCCACGACCTTTTCGTGTTTTGAACACGCATTGTAGAGGGCATTCTGATCCTGTGTTCTCAGGTCATTCCTGTACCAGACTAAAGCATTTGATGTTTGTTCCTTCTGCATTTTTCGCTGCAATATTTTACTTCATCCCAAATCTTTTCCCATTTTTTCCTCCAACTGAATGGACGCCCGCATACGGGGCAGATCTTTTCAGGCAGGTGTGATTTTTTGTGCATCAGCCCTTCGAAAGATTATTTATCATCCCATTAAAAACAAACCAGTGAAAGGGTGTGACCAGGTACCAGTATAACCTTCCGGCCAATCCCCTGGGTCTGAAAGTAGCAGTTTGATAGAGATGGTTATCCATGATCTTAAATTCAAGCCAGGCCTCGCCCGGAAGCTTCATCTCGGCATACAACAAGAGTTTTTTCTTGTCCTTATCGGCGAAGATGACCCTCCAGAAATCGAGCGCGTCACCCACCTCCAGTTTATCAGGATTGGTTCGTCCCCTCCTGAGACCGATGCCGCCTGCCAGCTTATCCAGATAACCCCTGATTCGCCAGAGGAAAGTCCCGTAATACCAGCCATTTTCACCTCCTATGGACCAAATTTTGTTCAATACCGTCTGCTCATCGGTGATAGGACGTATTTTACTGTCGGAATAACATCCATAGGTGGGGACATTGATATATTTGTAGGCCTTATTCTGAAGCCTGCCACTTACAAAAGAATCTTTCCAACTGGAAGCGATCTCATTCTGTTCATATTTGACAAAAGCCAGTTCAACCGCTTCCCTGTAGGTTATAGGTTTCACACCCAGTATTTCGTTGATATCACTTGACTCACCTATGATCTGCACTTTCATGCTGTCTACCAATGCCTGGGACAACTTGTACGATGTTGAGGTTACGAAATATAGCCAATAAGAGGATAGTCTTGGTGTCATAACAGGTACAGGGATGATACGCCTTTTCAGCTTTCTGATCTCCGCAAATTGAAGCAACATCTCCTTGTAAGTTAGGATTTCCGGTCCGTAGATGTCATAGGACTTATCATATAATTCCTCACGTCCGACAGACGCTTTCAGGAACGATAACACATCCCTGATAGCAATAGGTTGAGTACGCGTATTGAGCCATTTCGGGGCTATCATCACCGGTAACTTCTCTACCAGGTCGCGTATTATTTCAAATGAAGAGCTGCCTGAACCTACTATAATCCCGGCTTTGAAGACAGTTAGTCCATAATGCTCAGACTGCAAAATCTCTTCAACCTGCTTTCTCGAAGAAAGATGTTCAGAAAGGTCATCATCGTTGGTGATCCCACTGAGATAAATGACCTGCTTAACATTGGTCTGCTCTAAGGCATACCTGAAATTACGCGCACAACGCTCTTCCATCGATTTGAAGTCGGAAGACGAGGCAGACATGGAATGGATCAGGTAAAAGGCCACTTCAATATCTTCAGGAATGCTACCAAGGGTTTCTTTCTTCAGGAAATCGGCTTCCACGACATCAATGTCCTCATCTTCCTCATAACGAGGATCTGTGCGGGCCGCATCGCGAACCGCACAGATCACATTGTTTCCTTCATTTAACAGGAGAGGGATTAGACGTTTGCCGATATAACCGGTGGCACCGGTGACCAGGATCTTCATTACATGGTTGATTTACAAGCTAATATAACATTGTTTAATTGAACAAAAAAAAGATTAAACAATAATTAACAACTCAATGAAGCCTGTGACTGCTTTTCTAACTTGCTAGAATGGGTTTCGGGCGCTGATAACTAAGTCGGTTATTAGTCTCAGGAACGGCATAGGCATCGAGTCCGTTGATGGTGGCGATCTCGCCTTCGGTGAGGTCTATAAAACCATCGCTGCGGAAAAGATGATCTTCCACATAGATGTTCTCAATTTGGCCGATGATAAGGATGGTATTGTTGGCTTCAATAGGGTGTTCTTCAACAAACCGCATGCTAAGCTGCACAGGAGCTCCCAATACAAAAGGCGCTTTGCAGCCTTCACGATATAGTTCTTCCAGGTTGGTCTGCTCGAATTCCGATATTCCCCTGTCGTACTTTGCAGAGGTGTGATGCGCATCCTCTATTATTGAGGCGTGTATATGATTAATCGTGTATACACCGGTCTCCCTGATGTTCTCGTAAGTGTTCCTTACCACGGTGGTAGGCCTCATAAAGAATCCCAGCAGCGGAGGATTTGACCCGATGTGGGTTATGGAGCTGAAAACCGCGACATTCGGATTTCCTGCGGAGGAACGTGTCCCTATTAAATTTGCCGACTTATAGCCTGACACGCTGTTGATCAGGTTTATCCTGAACACATAAGGCATATTATCGATATCGGATTTATTGAAATGTATCATACGAATTGTGCAAAATTCTTAATATTGACCTGTTTTGCTTTCAG
>JBFKFP010000244.1:0-2845 GCA_041618535.1 Flavobacteriaceae bacterium | reverse complement strand
TTCGCATCATCGAAATAAGACAGAAGGCAAAAGCCTATGCCTGTTCCTATGAACAATATCCCCCAGATCCTGCTTAACAATCCTTCGGTGAGTCCGCAAATGCAGAATAAGAGGACAAAAATCACCCCTATGTAGTTTCTTACCTCATAGTTTCTAATAATCAGGCTGCCGAGAAAACCGAACCAAAGCAATAATCCAACTATACCATTTCTTACCAGAATAAGGAGGAAATCATTATGAGCATTGAAGTTATCAAAGAATTGCCGGGTCAGAAAATTATGGTAATAGCATTCCTTTAGGGCCAGAAGTTCATTGCCGGAACCAACGCCATAAACCCAGGAATTAGAGCGAAATACTTCCAGGGCACAAGCCCAGGTATCCATCCTAATGGACATACTGTTGGAGAATCCGTTTATTACACGCTCTTTAATCAATGCAATGGGCACACTGTCTGACATCCATATAAATAGCCCACCGAGGACAAGAATTGCGAATGTAAATAATACCGGGGTCCTCAATGCTTTCCCTCTCCTTAAACCGAGAATGAAATAGACCGGGATCAGAATTCCGAATGCCAGAATGGCCGTACGCGCCTGGATCACAAATACCGAAGCAAACAAGATGAGAAGGAGCAGATATATCATAATCCTTACCGTAAGGGACCTGTAGATTTTAAGCCCCTCCAGGCAGAGAAAGAAGGAACACACCACGAACATGGAAATATAGGCGGGGTGATAATCCCCTGAACCGGAGACAAAAATGGAATAATTAAATGGGTTTTCAGCTCCACTTCGGTACTGGCCTGCAGCATATGCATAGCTTATCAGAAGAATTAAAAATGTGGAAATTACGAACCCGGACAAAGAAAAAGCCAGCTGTTTTCTGTCCAGATTCCTGGCCGGAATAATTAGGATCGGAAGGAGGACAAGTAAGACGAACTTCCCGATCTTCTCGAGATAGGAAGAGAAAAATTCCTGATAGGAGAATACAAGGCCGAAGAAGAACCATAACAAATTCAGGATGATTAGGATATATGCGTACTTGCTGAATACTTTCAAGGCTGATTTCTTATCCTCATGCAACAACCAGGCAGCACTTAGAGCTATCAACCCAAGGTTGCTATACCTATTTTCTAAAGGAAGGGTAAAGAGGAATAAGAACAAGGCAACCTGATAGATCAAATCTGACCGCTCTTTTACATTGAACATTCTATTTCCTTCCTTCTTCATCATTTAAGGTCTTTTTGAATAAACGTTAAAATCGCCTCTTTCAGTGCTTCACTGTCATTGGGAGGTATGAGCGCACTCCTAGCATCTCTGCTTTGTTGGACAATATCCGGCAGCCCTCCTGTGTCTGTCGCGATTATCGGGATCTCGTAACTCAACGCCAGGTAGCCTACCCCTGATTGGGTCGCTTTTCGGTAAGGCAGTAACAGGCAATCCAGACTAGCCATGAAGGTGTGAAATTCCAGTTCACTTACCCTTCGATTATGGATCTCTACCTCAAAAGGTAATTTCTTCCAGGCCTCAAGATTTAAATCGCCGCTGCCCGCCAACCTGATTTTGATCGGTGCCAGCATTTCACTGTTTTCCGCTATCTTTTCAAAAGCACTCAACAGAACATCCAGTCCTTTATAAGATTCCATCCTTCCCAAAAACCCGAATACTATCCCATGGGAGTCATCTTTACTGGTAGTGACCAATCTTTCAGGTAATGGGTGAGGATGAATGATCACCTTCCCCGCAATATCCCTGCAATCAGACAAAAGAGCTTCGCTGTGCAGATGCAGGAAAAAATTTGGGTTTCTCCGGGACAAACGGTAGATCTTTTCTAAATATCTTTTCTTAATTCTTTTTGCGATCCCGCCTCTTTTCTCCTCATGAGGTACAGGATCATGTAAGGTGTAGACGAGTGTTATCTTATCGTTGAATGCCAAAAGGCTTCTTATCAGTGGGTAAGCAAAAATAAAACTGGTCAGAATATGGATTTGACTGAATTTTTGAACAACCTCCCTGTAATCGGCAAACATCCATTTTACCAGAAACACTGGAAAAAAAACAGAGACTGATGAAATCAATAGGCCCTTCCATTTCACTTCAGAACTAATGGATTGATACAATATCCGATTATCTGAAAGGTCTTCCTTGAATCGCACATCCATCAGCAAAAATGACGACTGAACATATTTTCGGATCTCATTTAGCCAGAGTTTTGCATAGCTGAACATCCCGCCCTGCTTTTCATAAATACCCGGGGCTAGCATCAAGAGGGGTTGATGCCTTTGAACTACTTCCTCGTAACCAAATACCGTTAATTTGTCTTCCAATCCTCGAGGTTATATAGATCCCATCAGATCATATCCAGATACGGGAAAAAGTTATTTCGATACTTAAGGGCAGACTTCCTTTTGCCAATTACCCTGGCTGGATTTCCTGCCACGATCGATGAAGGAGGAACGTCCTTGGTGACCACAGAACCTGCAGCTACTACGCTTCCCTTTCCAATTACCACGCCAGGCAAAATTATCGCCCGGGAGGCAAGCCATACATGGTCCTGAATGACGACGTCCTCAGAAATAGTATCATGCAAATCAGAATGCGGATCGTGTCCGATAGTAAAAATCCAAACTCCTTTGGCGATATCCACATTGTTGCCAATTTTCAAATAGCCTCCCCTGCCATCCAGGATACAGCCCGTATTCACTATGCAGTTGTCTCCGATTGTAATTTTATCCCGTTTAAAGGACTTGTTAAGCACGGTGACCCCACTCATGATATTTGTTTGCTTTCCCTTTATCAAATACAGCCCGAGAAGCCAGTTTCTCAAATATGGAAAAGGTAATTTC
>JBFKFP010000243.1:0-2989 GCA_041618535.1 Flavobacteriaceae bacterium | reverse complement strand
GGGAACAGCGAATGAAAGGAGCTAATCCCACCTTGAGTACAGATGAATAAAAGCCGAATGATTCCATTCGGCTTTATTGTTTTCCGGGACGAACCGGGCTTGCTCGAGTTCGGATAAGGGAACAATGAAGCATGACTGCGAAGGCAGTCATTTGGCTTTTATTTTCAAAATGTTCTGGTGGGCCCAGCGAATGAAAGGAGATAATCCCACCTTTGGTACAGTTGGAAGGTCTGGTTGAAATCATGCTTTTAACTACAAAATAGCCCCTGGAACACTATTTATTGCAAAGATCACCCATATTCCCGGTAAATTCTGAAATTATTCCTATATCCCTAAATACCAATATCTTAGAAATGTTTAATATGAAAAACAAGCTGTCCTTCAGAAAAGATCAAGGAGCGTTTCATCGAATATTTTTGGTTTGATTTATCGAATCATATAATTTCAACCTGCGTTAATCAACTCATAAACCCAAAATCATTATGAACTGTCCCTTCACCAAAGGAGCACTGAACCCATTTTATGTTCCTTTTTTTGTGCTGTTTTTTTCATTTACTATTTCATTTGCACAGCAACCAACCATTGCGCAGCAAAAAATACTCAACCAAATTGCATTTTTTAACAATGCTCAGCCGGCCGATCCGCTGGCCAGGCTTAACAGTGTGCCCGCGGCAGAACGTTCTTCAATAGAAGAGGGAATCGATACCTACAAAGCCTTATTCTTTTCATTGAACATCGATGTACTGTCAAACCTCATTCGCGAAAGATCAGATAAATTGGTTTTGAGAATTCCTTTCGAAGGTGATTCAACCATGGAATTGCAATTGATGGAATCGGAGGTATTCACCGACGATTTCCGGGTTTATTCGGCCACAGACAGGAACAATCCCATTCAGTATAACAAAGGAGTCTATTATTGGGGAATGGTCAAGGGCGATCCGAACTCCATGGTGGCATTAAGCCTGTTTGAAGACCAGATTACTGCCACTATCAGTGCATTTGGCCGCTCGTTCGACCTTGGAAAGATCCATAATAGTGCTTCTGGAACCCATATACTATATGAAAACAAGGACATCAAGAAACAATTCGAACTGGATTGCGGGGTTGAAGATGTTCAAAAACATACCCATGATGGCGGCCATGAAAAGCCGAAATCAGAAGTGAAGAATGCAGGTGGAAATTGTGTACGCATGTACCTGGAAACCGATTACAGCATGTACCAGTATTATGGATCTGTTAATGCAGTTGTCAATTATGTGACCGGAGCATTTAACCAGGTTATCCTTCTATACGCAAATGAGTCTATCGACATGACCATCAATGAGTTAGTGGTTTGGGATGTGGTAGATCCCTACACCGGCACCAGTACTTCAACCGCTTTGACCCAATTCAGGAACTACCTGAGCGGAAATTATAACGGCGACCTGGCTCACCTTATAGGAAGGTCGACTGAATTCTCAGGGGGAATTGCTTATGTGGACGTGGTCTGTAACAGCTATTACGGAGTTGGTGTCAGCGGTATAAATTCTTCTTACCAGAATATCCCAACTTACAGCTGGACCGTAATGGTCCTGGCTCACGAAATAGGTCATAACCTGGGCTCACCTCATACACATAGCTGCTCCTGGAACGGAAACGGCACAGCTATCGATGACTGCGGAAATGTCTATTATATATCCAATGGATATGATGACAACGGTGACGGGATAGTCGACAACCTCGCCGACGCACAATATTACTCTCCATGTTTCGACAATAACAATAATATTATCCCTGCGGAAGGCGGAACCATAATGAGTTACTGCCATTTAAATAACGTGGGGATAGACCTTGCCCTCGGGTTCGGCCCGCAACCCGGCAATCTCATCAGAAGCAGGGTGAACAATGCCACATGCCTTACGGCCTGCAGCACCGGACCCCTTACAGTAGTAATAACTCAAAGCTCAGATGTGTCTTGCGGTGGTGTAGACGATGGTTCTGCAACAGCCGAAGCCAGCGGTGGAACAGGGAATTACAGTTATTCCTGGAGTAATGGTGCAACCACAGCTTCTATAACAAATCTGCCTGCCGGCACCTACACCGTGACCGTAAATGACGGCAGCGATACCGTTATTGATTCAATAACTATCCTTGACAACAATTCTACCTATTATGCCGATAGCGACGGAGATGGTTATGGTGACCCGAACAATTCGGCCCTGGCCTGCAATACTCCGGCTGGATATGTAGAAGATAATACCGACTGCGATGATACCAATAATACTGTCTATCCGAATGCACCCGAAATCTGTGACGGACTTGATAATAATTGCTCGGGGGGAATTGACGAAGGATTAACCTTTAGTACATTCTATGCGGATACGGATAATGACTCCTATGGCGATCCGAATAATACAATTAGCGCATGTTCGGCGCCGGTAGGGTATGTGTCAGACAACAATGATTGCGACGATACCAATCCTGACATTAATCCAGGGATGACCGAATTATGTGATAATATAGACAACAACTGCAATGGATTGACAGATGAAGGTGTTACGAATTCTTCATTCTATGCCGATGCAGATGGAGATGGCTATGGCGATCCAAATGTATCTGTTGAAGACTGCGCAGCACCGGCAGGTTATGTAGCAGACAATACCGATTGCGATGACAACAATGCTTCCATTTATCCTGGTGGAACGTGTGACGATGGCGATGCATGTACCATAAATGATGTTTATGACTCCAATTGCGGATGCTCCGGAACTCTAACAACAGACAGCGACGGTGATGGTGTATGTGATGCACTGGACGTTTGTGATGGTGGCGATGATACCCTCGACACTGACAATGATGGAATTCCCGATGACTGCGACTGTAATGAATCTGTCGGAAATTTTGTTGGCAATGGATTGAGCCATTCAGGGAATGGATCATCTTCAAATACCTTATCGTTCTCACCTGGCAGCAGGGATGCTTCCTTTACGATTTCAGAGATCAACCAGAG
>JBFKFP010000242.1:0-2996 GCA_041618535.1 Flavobacteriaceae bacterium | reverse complement strand
TTATTACCTAACCAGGATTTGAAAAGTCATATCCTTAGTTCGCGCTCGACGGTGTTTTTCGATAAAGGAAGCCTTGACCTCGATATGGGTTTTATCTACAACGACAGAAAGGAATTCGAAGAACATGAGGAGGAGGAAAACCGTGCTGTGGCCGAGGAAGAAGGACCTGCACTGCATATGAAACTTAAAACATTTAATTACAACCTCAAATACAACCTGCCAAAAACAGAAAGGTTTGAAACGATTATAGGTGTCCAGGGAATGTTCCAGGACAATGAAAATTTCGGGGAGGAAATCCTGGTGCCGGATGCTAAAATAACCGACCTGGGCCTCTTGGCTACTTCCCACGTACATTTTGAGAAAAGCGACCTTCAACTCGGATTGCGTTTTGATACAAGGAGGGTTGAAGTTCAGGAAAGCTTTGACAACAACTATAACAGTTTCAATCTTGCTGCCGGCTGGCGTACAGATTTGGGAGAAAAGACGATTGGGCGTATCAACCTTGCTACCGGATTCAGGGCACCCAATTTAGCTGAATTAGCATCTGATGGTGTTCATGAAGGAACCAACCGTTACGAGATTGGAAATCCGGATCTTGACAATGAAAGAAATTTTCAATCAGACCTTGCGCTTGAGTATAAATCTGAGCACTTCGAATTTTTTGTGAACGGATTTTTTAACTGGATAAGCGATTATATTTTTGTGACTCCTACAGGAGATCAGATCGAAAATAATCCGGTATTCAACTATGTTCAGGAAGACGCGAGGCTATATGGTGGTGAGATCGGCTTGCATTATCACCCTCATCCGTTAGACTGGCTCCACCTTGAGAGTAGTTTTGAAACCGTAACGGGAAAAAGGGATAATGGTGAATACCTTCCCCTCATACCAGCGAATGTTCTCACTAATACCCTTAGGTTTGAAATCGAGAAAGAAGGTAACAAAAATGCGTTCGGCTTCCTCACCCTCAGACATACATTCGACCAGGAGAATCCCGGTGTATTTGAGCAAAGAACAGGAGGTTACAGTTTGCTTAGCGCGGGATTAGGGGGTACTTTAGACTTCCTGAATAACCCTCTGGAACTCAGAATCACAGGAACTAATTTATTGAATAAAACATTTCTGGATCACCTGTCACGGTTAAGAACAGATAATATAGCCAATATCGGAAGAAACATTAGCTTCGGAATGCGCTATTCCATGTAAAGCTCTAGTGGAAGAATAACATAAAGAAACCATGGCTTACAAGCCATGGTTTTTTTTCAGACCTACCCGTGTTCTACCAGACAAAAATATATTTAGTAACTTAGTACTATCCCTCTAAACCCGAATAATGGCCGGCCAAATATATTACAAGGTCTTAAAGGACATCAAGCTGACCTTGATCTGCTACAATGGCATAGTAGACCTCGATATATTTAAGGACCATACTATTAAATTGGGAAATGATCCTGATTACGACCCATGCTTTAATGCTATTACCGATTTTGGAGATTGCGAATTCCTGGTCAGCAACCAGGACGTAAAAAAGGCGGTCGATTTACTGAAAAATTCCGAATCGCTGATAGGACAGAGAAAACACGCATTCATCTTCCGGACGGCCCGGCAGCAGGTAATCTCCAGCCTGTTTTCTATGCTTTCAGGGGACCTTCCAGTTGTTTTTAATGTGGTATCCAGCCTGAGGGAAGCGAAATCCTATATAGAATTAAATCCGGCTCACTATCCTCTTGTTCAACAGGAATTTATAAGAATCAGGGATTAATTATTCTGGTCTATCTCTATCAGTTCTTCTTTCCCGGCACCTTTGAAAACAAATGTATAAAACCACATAATGGTAAAGGTCGGTATTACATCCAATACAGGTAATGCTTCCTCTATAAATGTCACGATACCAGCTATCCTTCCGGCTTTTCCCCTGTACATTTTTGTCATCAGGTAAGCAGCCAAAGGGGCCCAGATCAAATCAAAAAATGGAAAGATGATCGATACGTAACCTAAGGCATCAAAAAGGATCCCCAAGGCTAATTTCTTTTTTTTACCTGCGTTTTCCAAGTTCATATTATCTATTTTCTAAACCATCTCAAGAAGCATACCAAGCCGGAATCACGACAATTTTTCACTTATTAGCTTAAGGAATTCTGTTCTTGTCTCTATGTTTTGAAATGCTCCCTTAAAACCTGAGGTAGTGGTAACTGAATTCTGTTTCTGAACGCCGCGCATCATCATACACATATGTGCAGCCTCGATAACAACCGCAACTCCTTTGGGCTTCAGAGTGTTGTGGATACAATCCAATATCTGCTCGGTCAGTCGTTCCTGAACCTGTAGCCTTCTGGAATAAATATCAACTATCCTGGGTAATTTGCTCAGCCCTACTATATATCCATCCGGAATGTAGGCTATATGAGCCTTTCCGAAAAACGGCAGAATATGATGCTCACAGAGAGAATATAATTCGATATCCTTAACTATTACCATTTCATCATAACTTTCCTTAAACATGGCGCTTTTCAAAATCTCTGATGCATCTATACCATATCCCTGGGTAAGAAATTTAATGGCCTTTGATGCGCGCTCGGGTGTTTTCATCAAACCTTCACGATCGGCATCTTCGCCAAGGTATTCGATAATTTCCTTATAATTGATCTTTATCTTTTCAGCAACCTCTATGTTGTTCTCTTCGAAATGTTTAGACATGATTCTGAGTTATTCGAATTAAAAGTAAACAAATTTATCGACTAATTTTTCAGGCATAAATATTATATAATATTAACACTTATCCCGTTTTATTTAACGTTTAATTCGGAAAATTGAACGTCTCCTGAAACTACTTTTGTTAATGATGTAACATTATTTAATGTTTACAGTCTTTACAACAAACCACCTGATTCAATCAATCAAAAAATGAAACGGACCTCTAACGTTCTTATCATTTTCCTCTTGTTTTCTATTTTGGCATTTCCGCAAGAAAGAAAAAGCCTGAGAATTAGCAAAAC
>JBFKFP010000241.1:0-2999 GCA_041618535.1 Flavobacteriaceae bacterium | reverse complement strand
GCGTTTTGAGAAAAGGAAATCAGGGTGGATAATGCTAAGATTAGCCCCACCAGTTGCCGGAAAGCTTTCATAATTCGTGTATTAGATTAGTAATCGATACCGATCAGCAACCAGTTCCAGCAGCGCAGTTTTATAACAGGGAAGGCTAAAAATATTTAAGACCTGAGGTCTAAGGTCGTGACTTATATAAAAATACGGAAATTGTGGCTTTTATACAACTGCTGATCTACAGCATTTTTCGTGTTATCAGTCATGGTCCCTAAGCTCTCCTTTTTTATGTCCTTTCATTCAATAAATTCCCTAAACAGCTTGAATGTGTTGAATACATTGAAGCCGTATTAGCTGTTATAGGCAGAAGGTATATGACTATGTAGATTAACCTTAACAAAACAAAAATCGGGCAGTTTTTGCTGCCCGATTTAATCCCTAATTAAATTATTTGATTATTTACTTATCCATACTGGCCTTATTTCTGCATAATCCATAATAACAAAAACGCTATTGTTGGTAAGGCTAACAACCAAAGCGTAAGTTGAATAAAGCCATGTAGTGCAGATGTTTTGTCATCTTCACCAATATTTGCAGGCGATAACCCTTCGCCTTTCTCTACCGAAGAACTGAATATCCTATTCAGTGATCTTCTAAATCGATTTGGAACTGTCATTGCAAAATTATTTGAGTTGCAAATTTAATTTTGAATTGGCCGGCAAAAAACATTAAAATTGATCAATATGTATACATATTTAACTTATAATTAATAATAAATACCGGCTTGCTGTTAGTATGGTATATTAACCTGTTAATTATGTATAGCTGCTCTAACTATTTACGAGCTAATTTTGATCAACCTAACTATGAAGAAATGAAACCGGAGATGAAAACCCCTGTAAATGATAAAATAGACATGGCTATAGATTATTACGTTGTTAAAAGACGGTCTATTTTAAATTTTATAAATACCAGGGATGATATCACACCAGATCAGATTATCGAGCTTGGAGCCGAAATGTCAGTGTTGGAGTCCAAACTCACAGCCCTGGAGGTCGCCAAAGAGAATTAAGAACTTATGATATAAAGATCCATTGTTTTTAGATTGCAGAGCGAATTAATTTCACGGTATTTCAGTTCTGTGTGCCTTCCTTTGAGATCTTCAGGTCATCAAAACTAAATATACCGGGGAATTTTGACAGTATTTATTTAGACTCCAGGTTCTCACTATCCTCTATCTCCCGGGCCTTAGACAGGGCCGATGCAACCAGCCCGGCCGGGATGGTCACGATTCCCACCCCTATAATAAGGATAAAGAAGGTAAATATCTTGCCTCCTGCGGTAATGGGATAGACATCGCCATATCCTACCGTGGTTAGCGTTACTACCGACCACCAGGCGCTTGAGAAAATGGAAGAGAAGGTCTCAGGCTGGGCCTCATTCTCGAAATAATAAATACCTGCCGAGGTCAGGAAAAGGAAGATCATGGTCACCACCAGGAACAAAATGACCTCTTCTCTCACGATCTTGGCCGCCAGGCTGATACGGTAAAAGGCTTTGTTATACCGAACCAACTTAAAAGCCCTGAAGATCCTGAAGATCCTGAAAGCCCTGATAGCCCTGAGGTCGAAGGCGCCGGTTAAAAAGAAGGGTAGGATGGCAAAGAGATCGATAAAGCCATAAAAGCTAAAAATATAACTGAATGGCTTTTTTGCAACATAAATCCGCAGCACATATTCAATCGTAAATACCACGATACAGAATAATTCGAAGCTTTCCAGCATTGCTATAGTCTCCGGGGAATTGCCAGGAAGCGTCTCTATTGAAAAAGCTGCAAGGGAGAGAATGATGAGCAGCTGAATGAAATAATCAAATATTTTACCGTTCCGTGTGGTGTTATCCTCGACAATCGATCTGAGCCTGTTTCTCATTTCTGAATCTTTTTAATTTTGAAATTTAAGTTTAATAAATAAATTCGAGATTTCGGCAAATCTCTGCCATTCAGAAGGAAATTAGAGTTTTGTTATCTACAATCTTTTCCTTTTACCCTCTTTTCATGCCGTAAATCTATCTAAATCGGGGAAATAGCCAATGATATAAAGTGCTGAAGGCTTTCAGAACACCTTCAGAGAAGTGGAAGAAGGTTGCAGTCCATTCCCGGCCAAGTTCAAGAACCCATCTCAAATCGAGCAGGGTACAATTCAACCGGTCCGTCATCTTCACATAAGGCTCATGACTTCTCTTTGATCATTGAACAACTTAAAGCTGTATAACAAAAGCTTCCCCTATCCCATCCGCCACCAATCCTGAACAGGACCTTGTGGATACGGGATTGTTAATAAGAATATCAGGGTGGATAAAACTAAATGCAGCCCGGTCTCTGCCAGTGCATTAATAATTCGTACCATGCCGTTGTTCGATAATGCAGACCGCAAACCAGATTCAGAAGGCCGGCAAGCTAACGAGGAGTTGAGGAAATGCGGTTATCATAGTGCAAGAAAGCGGTCATCCCCATTCTTCTTCTGCAGAGATCGATAACCAGCAATTCATATCGGAAAGAAAGAAAATTTAGCCTAAAGTAAGTTTTTACCTACATCAAAATTGCATTTCATCGATATTATTTGGTAGTTCATGGAATTAGCATTAAGATTGCAAGGTAATTTAGTCCCAAACTATCAATTACCTGCTTATGAAGAACTCTACTTTACTAAGAACTTTTCTTTTAATGGGATTACTCCTTGGTATTACTTTATCAGGATTTTCCCAAGTTTATCACACGGTTGATTTAGTAGCTGTTAAAGATACTAATATTAAGTTAAAGAAAGTTAACGAAAATTTCGGTACATGCACTAATTTGTATGTGGACCGGGAAACTACCGACCTGCAACGAGCCTTATTCCAATTCGATGTTTCGACCATTCCTACCAACGCCCATATTCTTTCTGCTGAATTGCGATTGAATTGCACCGATGGCAAGGATCTGAATTCAATTGATGTTTTCAGGATCCAGG
>JBFKFP010000240.1:0-3028 GCA_041618535.1 Flavobacteriaceae bacterium | reverse complement strand
CCATATGCATCTCCAGGGGGTAGCGTATCCCGTTCAGGGTGTGTTCGGCGGCCTCGTGGAAGTGGATCTGCTTCAGGTCGTACCGCACATCCCCCAGGGAGATATAATCTCCGGGTTCAAAGTTATATTGGATGGAGTGGCCATTGTTGGTGACCTCGTGGATGCGCACTTCCCCGTAGTAGTGGAGGTCGAGTGGCAACAGGTCGGGATCTTCCTGAGTGTGGTAGTCGATGATGTTCACCGGCGATTGTTGCCCGCCCCCACAGTGGGAGCGCTTTTCGAGTTCGGCCCAGTGCTCCGGGCCGTTCTCCCCGGTGTACGTCCAGTGTACTTCTTCGTTTAAGGTAAGGTCTTGATCTTGGGCTTGTGGTGCGTCTTTGCAGGAAACCAGGGCAAGGAGGGCGAGGATACCACTAACCGTTCTCATGGGCTATGGATTTTTAAACGAATAACCCTGCAAGGTAAGGACTCCTTCATCCTTAAATTGTGATAAATGTCACAAAGTAAAAATTAGGGTCCTGCTGGCGTTGTCCAGTTACGCAGTAGTTAAACTGCTGCGTCCATTCTGCCTGGTGCTAAAATCAGCGCAGCACTAATTCTACTGCGCAACCCGTGCTTTACACATATAATTGACAGACATCACAATCCTTCACCTCCCCGTAATAGGTTTCCCTGTATTTATGAAGCGTCTTCACAGGGATGCCAACCACGTATTTCTTGATGTAGGTCACTTTGGTGGTGAGTTTGCCCATTTTGGGGCTGTATCGTTTCTCGGAATGAGTCTTCCTTTTGATCCGTACCAGTTTCATAGTCCTTCTTTTTAAGGAAGGTAACCTAACAAAATGAAGGGGGATTCCAAATATGGGGCGTTAAACTTTTGTTAGGGTCAGATCTATTTCGTGGTATTTCCTATGGTGAAATAAAATGAAAAAAGGATATCCATAAATATTTTACAGAAATGCCTTACAAATTATATAGTTTATATTCGTCAATATAGTTTATTTTCTATTATTATTGACTCTGTGTTATCTGCTTGTGCAATTAATGTAGAATTTTTACTACTTCTTAATAGTGCGTACTAACGTTAAAATCTATCTTGGCTAATAATGGGGTGGCCTCTCAAAATCGGATAATGTGAAAGTTGAAACCGAAATAAAACAATAATTAAACTGAGTTTCTGAAAAGCAAAGTGAGTAAGGCTAAAATTGAAATCTAAAATTTAACATGAAAACAATTATTAAATCAATTCCTTTAATTTTTCTTATTCTTATCGGCTGTGAAACCTCAGAAGAATCTAATTTGAATTCAACCAATCTTACATCTCTTAATGAGGCTTTATTGCAGCCAAATAATGGTTACTTAATTCATAATGATAAGACTCTGATTTTCACTAAAGAAGGACACACTCAAAAATTTATAAATAATAAATTAGCTTACAATTTTTCATTTGAAAACGAAGTTCAATTCAATTTGAAATCAAAATTTAATGCCGCATCGAAACAAGATATAGTAGTTGAGAATCCCAATTATGAAGAGTATTTCATCTTATCCAATATTCAAGCCATTGATGATGATATTATTGAATTTGACGTAGAGATCAGTTCAGGCATTCAATTAAATTCGCTTTTATTACACGGATATTCCATTGATGAGTTCACTGATGCAACATTAACTTCTAATTGCCCTCAGTGTTATATTGGTCTTGTTTTAGCAGTAATTGAGGCCGTTATTGAAATCTCAGATGATGATATTGATAGTAATTGCCGAGCTGCGATTGATGCCTGTGAGGCTGGTGGAGGCTTAGCTAATGTAAAAATCACTTCTGACTGGTTAGGCACTACAAGTTGTGAGGTAACTTGTGCGACTCAAGATTGATTATGAATCTTTTAAAGAATAAGAAAAACTCTTGGTTATTGGCGGTAGGCGGACTCAGTCTGCTTATCGCCATTCCCTTTCTTTTCTATCTCGGGAGTGAAGTGGTGGTTCCTTCTCGCAGTCCGGCGTCCTCCCTTCCCATGTATGTCTTAAGTGCTATTATCCTAGCTCCTGTTTTAGAAGAGATCTCCTTTCGCGGGTTTTTTACTGGTCGAAAATTCCTGCCTGTCGTTTCTCTGATCTTTATTTGTTTTTTCGTCTTTACCCAAGGATCCCACCCGCTACATTTTAGCTTGTTGGGGCTTTTTCTGCTCGCTTTTATATGGCATTACTTTCAACCAAATAAAGTGCTGCTTAATTCAAGCTTTATACTGAACGCAGCCCTCTTCGCCCTGATCCATTATCAGATCGAGTCCCTGGCATCTCCTGTGATCCCACTGACCCAGTTCGGGTTTGGTCTGATCCTGATCTGGGTGGTTCTGAATTTTGGCCTGTTGAGGACTATTCTATTTCATGGTATCCTGAACGCCGTACTAATTCTCATCCTGGTTGGCGGACTCCAATTTCCGGAACAACGCGTTCACGAAATAGAAACTGATACCTACACCCTTCAATGGAAACGGATACCTTTGATGAAGGGAGTGAACGGACAATTAGACTTTACTCAAAAAGGGGTGGAGATCACATCCCTGGATGCAAAAACGATCGCTTCCATCCTGACTTCAAAGGAAACAGATTTGCCGATCCCCCTGGAACCCTTTATGAAATACGACATCACCCTCTTCTTCAAAGACAGTGTCAGTCAGAAAGAGATCGCTAATACCCTTCTTGAGGTGTTAACAGAAGAAAAGATCCTGACGAATCCTATAGGTGAGTCTGGAATTCAGTAATGGTTATTCCTCCGAGCTTGTCCTAACCCACCCCGGGCCAATCGCCAGAGACCTTAGGATTTTTTGACCATGGACTGTCCAATGACCAGCGCCATCAGCAGCCAGATGATAAACGTCTCCCCGTGGCTCATCTCGTAGGTAGAACCGGCGGCCTTTGCCATCAGGAGAACGACGTACACCACGATTGGGGATAAAAGAAGGGAAATGGCCAGGTTGATCAGTGTTTTTTTGTAATCCATTGTGTTGTTTGTTAAGGGTTAGTT
>JBFKFP010000239.1:0-3096 GCA_041618535.1 Flavobacteriaceae bacterium | reverse complement strand
TTCCGAACACCCTTCTTAACCGACTGCGCTCCCAGTCCCATCAATTCATCGGCCAGGATGTCCTCGAAGCCGTAAAGGGTCTTTGCGACCATCTCAAAATTTTCCGACATGATTATTTCATATGATAAAGTGCAAAAATAATTTATTTTTGTTCCACACAACTGCAAGATGAGCTCAGATATTTCGCAATGGTATGCCTCATGGTTTAATACACCGTATTATCACATTCTATATAAAGACAGGGATCACAAAGAAGCGCGCCTATTTATGGATAAGCTCACGGCTCACCTCAACCTGAGTCCGGATTCTCACATTCTGGACCTGGCCTGTGGAAGAGGACGTCATTCGGTGTATCTCAGCCAACTTGGGTTTGAGGTTACCGGAGTTGATCTTTCCGAAGAAAGCATTGCATATGCAAAACAATTCGAAAATGATCGTCTGCACTTCGATATTCATGATATGTGTGAACCTTACCGCGACAAATTTGACGCGGTCTTTAACCTCTTTACCAGTTTCGGATATTTTGAAAATCCTGAAGATAACCTGAAAACCATTATGGCAATTAAGGCAGATTTAAAGGAAAACGGGTTAGGTGTAATCGATTTTATGAATGTCAATTATGTCCTTCCAAGGCTTGTAAAAGAAAACAACAGGCATATTGAGGGTATCAACTTCAGGATGACCCGTTCCTTTGACGATGGATATATCATTAAAAAGATCCGGTTCACAGATGATGAGCAGGAATATGAATACGATGAGAAGGTAAGAGCCTTTACCCTCGACGATTTTAAATCGATGTTTGATGAAGCCGGGGTGGAGCTAAAAAATGTTCTTGGAGACTATCATCTGAATGATTTCAATATAAACACTTCAGAACGCCTGATCATGGTATTTCAATAGGATGAACAACTACCTCTTTCCCATATATGCAGTCATAATCGGATTTTTAATCGTTATAATTTCCAGGAATAAGCCCCTGAGGCATATGAAGCTCTTGCTGGCTTTCAGCGGAGCATTCCTTTTATCAATTACCGTTTTTGAGTTACTGCCGGAGGTATACACCTCCCTTAAACCAAGGATTATCGGACTTTATATCATGGTAGGTATTCTTTTTCAGATCTTCCTTGAATTCTTTTCTAAAGGTGCCGAGCATGGGCATATCCATCATCAGTCTGAAACCAGCAGTTTCCCCTGGCTGTTGTTCCTCAGCCTGTGTATCCACGCGTTTATGGAAGGCTTCCCTATAAATCACCAGAATGATATGGTTTATGGTGTTTTGATACACAAGATCCCGATCGCCATACTTATTACCTCATTCCTCCTGAATTCGGGGTTTAAAACGTATAAAACTGCCTTCTTTCTTTTTGTCTTTGCTTTGATGACCCCCCTGGGAACGATGATCTCAAATGAAGTTACAATAGACAACGGATTATTAAGTTCGATCAATGCCGTGGTTATCGGGATTTTCCTTCATATATCAACAATCATCTTGTTTGAAAGCAGCGAAGGCCACAGGTTTAATCTCGGTAAAATTATAGCTATAGCAGCAGCTGTTCTGCTGGCCTACTTCATCTGATGTTCAGTAAAGAGGAATCTAAACAGCTTCGGGAACAATTCTGGACCGGTTTCGGGAAGTCTTATCCCAGGAAATGGGTTCTCTATAACACTAAAATAAAAGGACTGACACTTAAATTTCACTTCGATACAAAAACAGCGATAGTAGCGCTCGACCTGGAAGACGATCTGGAAAAACGGATTCACAATTGGGAAAAATTGGTCTCATTAAGAAAAATTCTGCTTTCTGAATATCTGCCTTCAGCCCGGTTTGAGGAGATCTATTTCCTTCCTAATGGCAAGGAGGTGTCACGAATTTATGTTGAATGCCCTGAAAAGGTTTCAATCCACGACAGGAATACATGGCAAACTGTTATGATTTTCCTTTTTGAGAACATGATAATGCTCGAGACATTTTTCAATGAATACAAAAGCCTGATCAAGGATTAGATCACATAAAAGAAGATCATGAAATAGTGGCAAACAGCACCTCCCAGCACAAAAAGATGCCAGATTACATGGTTGAACGGAATTCGCTCAAAGATGTAAAATACGATTCCTAAGGTGTAAGACAGCCCCCCTGCTATGAGAAAAATTAAACCTCCGGAGGGCATCTGCTCTATCAGGGCGGTAAAATCGAATACGATCATCCACCCCATAACCAGGTACAAAAGGGTGGAGAACATTTCATATCTGCCTGTGAAAAAGAGCTTGAGTATTATACCCATAGCCGCAATTCCCCAAATGAACCAGAACAGCGGCCATCCCCTGCTGTCATTCAGGATGAGAAGCAAAACCGGAGTATAGGTGCCCGCTATCAGCAGGTAGATGCTCATATGGTCAACCACCCTCAGGAAATTCTTTGTCCTGGGTTTTCTCACGGCATGGTAAAATGAAGAGGCCAGGAAAAGTATGATGATTGAAATGCCATAAACCATTACAGAGAACAAACCATGGTCTGATGCAGCATCATAGTAAATTATCAGGAGTATGAGCCCGGCTATCCCCAGCACAGCTCCAATAGAATGGGTCAGGGTGTTAAGCTGCTCTTCAGTCTCGGTTTGAAGTCTCATTCGAAACTGTTTTTTCAGATTCTCCCAGCCATTTTTCAGTCAATTCAAAAAAATCGAGATCGAGGGCAGATTTCTGGGTTTCGAGCCTTCCATTCTGGAAATTCCGCTGCAAGACGTCCTCAATGAGATAATCCTCTTTTATGTTCAAAGGATCAAACTCCCTTTTTAAGGATATATCGAACATCCTGGCCGTATTGTTAAACCAGAATGCGCGCCAGCCATTTCTTAATTCTTTGATCAATTCAAAAGTAGTATGCCCGGTCTGCCTGTGAATCAATTTTATCAGGATCTGGCCTTCGGTCCGGGTAAGTTTCTTTAATTCATCTGAAAACTCCCCTTCTATGTATTTCTGAATTCGCTTTGCATAGCGCTTGCGATCGCGTTTGCTGGTCATTTTATCAAGCCTTTTATTGAGAGTTTCCAATCTTTCTGCTGCCAGCTTGGCGTAGGGATAAACTTTAATCGTTTT
>JBFKFP010000238.1:0-3124 GCA_041618535.1 Flavobacteriaceae bacterium | reverse complement strand
TTACTGAGGATGGACGACTCTTCACTGCACTCGATTTCCTCGGAGATGGGTTGTTCGAGCTGGACCCTGACCTTATTGATCCTCCACGGCACATCATTTCATGTCCTACTGGTTTTTGTCTGGGCTTTTTTAATTCCTTTGATACCCGGATGGAAGGAGATAAACTTATGCTCTATGGGCCTTTGTTCGCACTAAACCTGGTCATCGCCATCGACGTGGATGCCATTCCGGATAATACCGAATTTCCTCCCGATCTCAGCGGGTTATTCGGTCCCTATGTACGAATTGTGGCGGGAACTTTAGGTGATTCGGACTTTTTCAATCCGGCAGCGGTTAAGTTCGGCCCTGATGGAATGTTGTATGTCATCGATCAGTCGAGCAAATTATATAGGGTAAATCCTGATGGGGAAAATGACAAAACACTTGTTGCCAATCTGCCACCCGGGCTGGATAATATCACTTTTGATGACGATGGCAGCCTGTATATGACCAATGCTGACGAGGGTTGGGTAGCTGAAGTACTGCCCAGCGGGCAGTTGCGCTATATCAGTCCCGGAGGAATGATCTTACCTCAGGGGCTGGCCGTGATGCCAGGGCCCAACAATCAGGATATGCTATTTGAAGCCGACCTTTTTAGACTGCGACAGTTCAATGGGACTAATGGCCGCCAAGAAAATATTTACAAGGGCTTTTTGATCAACCCACCTACCTTAGATTTTCCTATAGTGCCAATGAATATTAAGGCCGTTGGGGACCAGTTATTGGTCACTTCATGGTTTAGCGGGGGCGTTCAACTATGGGATCTGAGTACAAATCCGGCTACTTTAGTACCAGGGTATACGTATCCTATGCCCGTGCCTATTGATGCTGTAATGATCGACGATGAAGTGATCGTCTCTGATTTAGGATTGGGAGGGGTGGTTTATGCTGAAGGATTTTTTCCCATCAAAGATTTAGTCGCGGCTTCAGGACTCGCAACGGATGGGGAAACCCTTTGGGCAGCAGACAAGGCCACCGGAGACATTTGGGAGATCAGTTTTGACAGTGATCCACCGAATGCCACATCCCTTATCGAAGGATTGGAGGGACCGGAAGGACTGGCCTTGGACAATAAAGGTGGGTTATTGGTTGTAGAGGCAGGTACGACGACCTCTCGTCTATCCCGGATCGACCTGGACACCGGATTTAAAACAGTAATCATAGATGGTCTTAAAACTTATGGACCAGGACTTGGGACTGTTCCCACATGGGGCTTTGACGGGGTGGCCGTAGGCTCTTCCGGGGACATCTATGTCTCCGGTGCCGGTGAGACTGTGATCTATAAGATCAAATAGACATGTATTTTATTTGAAGATTCCATATAGAATTAAACCCGCTCCCTCCAGGGCGGGTTTTTCTTTATAGTCCCTCTTTATTTTTTGGAGGGAGAACCGGATAAATTAGTTACTTTAAGAGCAGTAAACCAACCAACCCTGACCTGTGCTTCGCTTCTTCCGTCAGATCCGCCACAAACTCCTAGTTGAAAACCGGGTGAGCAGGTATTTGCTGTACGCTATTGGGGAGATATTTTTAGTAGTCATCGGGATCCTGATCGCGTTACAAATTGACAATTGGAACGAGAAAAGGAAGGAACGAATCCTTTATGTAAATTACCTGGTTCGGTTGAAATCTGACTTTGAAAATATATACAGGACCACTGACAGGCATGGTTGGTGGGGGGTAGAATTAATAAATTTAGCAGAATACCAGGCAGACTTTCTAGAGGGTAAACTTGAAAGTTTGGACACCCTTAAACTGGCAATCTCAATTGAATTTACCGGTTCAATAAATCGATATATGTTAAACCAGCCAACCTCTTCCGAACTTAGGTCAACGGGGAGATTAGCATTAATTGAAAACGATTCCTTAAAAATTGTTCTTAACGGATGGCAAGAACGCCGTGAAGGTAGAGAAAGTGAAAATGCAGAATGGCACGCATGGATCTATAAATACCGGGAACTTGTTAGAAATATACTGACCAGGGAAGACAAACTAAAAATAGACTTTATGTGGATGCAGGGGTATTCGGATGATCCAAAATGGGAAAACTATCAATTGAAGACGGCTGGACACGTAATCACAAAAAAATTATCTGAGATCCCTGAGTTGCCTGGATTACTCAATGACATCATAGTGGCTAGAAAGATTACCCAAGGGTATTTGAACTGGGAAAAAAAGGCTGCCAGTGAAACGATAGAGCAAATTCAAAGTGAAATTGATCAACTGACTAATTAATGTTTCGCTTCTTCCGCCAGATCCGCCAAAAACTGTTGACCGAGAATCGGGTCAGCAAGTATTTGTTGTACGCCCTTGGGGAGATCGTGCTTGTGGTCATCGGGATCCTCATCGCCCTGCAGGTAAACAACTGGAACGAAGAACGAAAGGAAAGGCAGGTGGAAAAGAAGTATTTCCATAATCTCAAAAATGACCTGTTTACAGACATGGAGAAGCTGGAATATATGATAGGAATATCCCAGGACAAGGTTGAGGCGGCAAAAAGGGTCAAACGCCAAGCAGACAGGGATTCCATCGGGTCCTTGTACGATTTCTCAAAAGATCTGATGGATATTATCTTTGTCGATGAGTTCCGGCCCGATCAGAACACCTATGAGGAGATGAAGAGTGCAGGCAACTTCAGTTCCATGAAGAATGACTCCCTAAAGCTCAAATTGATCAACCTGAAAAAAACCTATACGGGAATCGCCTCAGCTCAGGAGCATATGCGCTACGACTTCAATGTGTTTCTCGAAGACTTTGAACACTACGTGGATTGGGGAAGATACTACGATCTTAGCAGGTCTGACATCCCTAATCTGGTATTAGTATACGATTCTGTGAATATCTCGAAACACGCAGAAGACATGAAGGCAGAAGTACGTGATCTTTTGAGAAATAAGGTGTTCCTTAACAACATCTTCCTCCTGGAGATCAATTATTCCTATAACCTGAACACCCTGAAAAACACCAAGCAACAAATCACGGAAATCATCGACATCCTGGATGAAGAGCTCTCTAGGGAGTAATAGAGCCCTGTACAGGGTTCACAGCTTAATTATTTCGGTGCGAACGATTTACGGATAAATAG
>JBFKFP010000237.1:0-3266 GCA_041618535.1 Flavobacteriaceae bacterium | reverse complement strand
GAGCAAGGTGGTCGCTAAAAATGACAGGGCAGATGATCTGCCTAAAAAGCCCGAAACCTCATCTTTGTCTTCCTTGCCTGAGGCGACCAAACGTGTAAGAGTGATATCGAACCCCAATTTACCCATTATAGCAAGGATTACAAACACCGTAAAGGCCAGGGCGACCATGCTGTATACAACGCTGCCAAAATAGTGAATCACAACAAGAGTGAAAACGTAGCCCAGGACCAGTGCACCGATCCTGAAAAAAAGGAAAACTGAAGCTTTCTGAGCAATTTCCGCCTGGTCCGATTTAGGTAGTAAGTCCCTGATAAATTTCTTTATGTTCATAGTAGAGAGAATCTGATATGCATCCCTGAAAATCGCAATAATAGCTTCATCGGATAACCACTGAATCAACCGTTAACGTAAACAGGCGTTTCCCTTCTTTATTAACCATTCCATATCTCATGAGTTCAAAATACGCTCTTTTGCTATTCAATTCACCGCTATAAACCAAGGCATTCTTTTCGCTTCGTATCTCCCCCGTGACTACAGACAGGAATCCGCCATCCATTTCCCTGGCTTTTTTGGGGTAGAAATGCAGATAGAAATGGTCCTTCTTACCCAAATCGCTGCTGTGCCCTGGAAAAACGTAGACATCCAACTTAAAGCGCTCCGGGGCTAATTCCCGAATACGAATATCCTGGAGCAGGATATCCAGTGTGTCATTGATATACTCCAAATCCAATATACTTCTACCCGCTGCATTATCGACCCAATCTGTTTGAACTTTATGGCAAGCCAAGGATGAGATTAAAATCAAATATAGAATGATCCGTGATGCAAATTTGAGTATGAGATTTAGCCGTACCATTCAAGGAATCAGGGGCTTCTCTAAATACCAGTTATACAGTAGCTCAATGCCCTCGTCTAGGGAAACTTTATGTTTCCACCCCAACGCGTGCAGTTTGGAACAATCGGTTAGTTTTCGCAGGGTTCCATCGGGCATATCACGGTTGAAATAAAGCCTTCCGCGAAAGCCCACAGCCTGTTTTACTTTTTCCGCAAGAGCCTTAATGCTGATGTCTATTCCGGTTCCGATATTGATGTGTGTATTTCTGACTTCCTTCTCCCCTTCCGTCATTTCACTAAAATCTATGTTTTCCATCAGGTAAACACAGGCATCCGCCATATCCTCTGACCACAAGAATTCGCGCATTGGATTTCCACTGCCCCATATTTCGACCTTGTCCTTATATACGCCATTCCTGGAAAGGATTTCCAACGCCTGCTCCATGGTTGTAACCTGAAGGTCTTTCAAGATGGGCGCTTCGTTCCCAGATTCCAGCATATGGCCGAGGTACATTTTGCGAATTAGTGCCGGCAGCACATGAGATTTCTCCAGATCGAAATTATCATCATACCCGTAAAGGTTGGTCGGCATTACAGAAATAAAGTTCGTGCCATATTGAAGGTTGTAGCTTTCGCACAACTTGATCCCAGCAATCTTGGCTATGGCATAGGGCTCATTTGTATATTCCAGGATATCTGTCAACAAATATTCTTCTTTCATGGGTTGTGGGCAACTCTTAGGATAAATGCATGTACTGCCCAAAAACATTAGCTTATCAACATCGTGTACATAACTTTGATGGATTACATTATTCTGGATCATCAGGTTTTCATAAATAAAGTCAGCCCTGTAAGTGTTATTTGCAATAATTCCCCCAACTTTTGCTGCAGCCAAAAAAACATAGTCTGGCTTTTCTTCTTCAAAAAAGGAGGCAACTGCCCGTTGATCGGTAAGATCTAGCTCTTGATGCGTCCTTGTTATTATATTTAAAAATCCCTTACTCTTTAAATTATTAAAAATGGCACTTCCAACTAGGCCACGATGGCCGGCAACATAAATTTTAGAAGTCTTGATCATATCTTTATTCAAAATAATTCATGATTTTATATCCTCCCTCTTTCAAGAATTGCTCTTTTTTCATGAGTTTTAAATCATTAGCCATCATATCAGAGACCAAATCCTTTAATTCGTATTTAGGTACCCATCCTAATTTATTCTTCGCCTTACTAGCATCTCCTATTAGAAGGTCTACCTCGGTTGGTCGGAAGTATTTTGAGTCAACATTCAAAACTTCTTTCCCTGTTGGGATTTGATATTTGGGGTTGTTACAGGCTATTACAAAGGCCTTCTCATCAACCCCCTTGCCGATGAATTCTACCTCAATTCCTACCTCATCGAAGCTCATTCTAACGAAATCCCTGACTGTGGTTGTCTTACCGGTAGCGATCACCCAATCCTCTGCCTTTTCAGCTTGCAAAATCATCCACATCATGCGAACATAATCCTTGGCGTGCCCCCAATCTCTTTTTGAATCAAGGTTTCCCAGATAGAATTTATCCTGTATCCCTAATGCGATTCTTGAAATGGCTCGAGTGATTTTCCTTGTAACAAAGGTCTCCCCTCGGATCGGAGATTCATGATTGAAAAGGATTCCATTACAAGCAAACATATCATAGGCCTCCCGATAATTTACGGTTATCCAGTAAGCATACATTTTCGCAACCGCATATGGGCTTCTTGGATAGAAGGGTGTATTTTCAGTCTGAGGTATTTCTTGTACCTTTCCATATAACTCGGAAGTTGAGGCCTGATATATTCTCGTTTTCTTTTCAAGCCCCAGAAGCCTGACCGCATCAAGTATCCTAAGGGTGCCTAAGCCATCTGCGTTTGCGGTATACTCTGGTATTTGAAAAGAAACATGGACATGACTCATAGCTGCCAGGTTGTATATCTCATCGGGTTGAATTTCCTGGATCAATCGAATTAGATTTGTACTGTCTGTTATATCCCCGTAATGAAGAAAGTACCTCCGGTTTTGAACATGAGGATCTTCGTAAAGGTGATCAATCCTATCCGTATTAAACAAGGAAGATCTCCTTTTAATACCGTGTACTTCGTATCCCTTGTTCAATAGAAATTCACTGAGATAGGCTCCATCCTGACCCGTAACTCCTGTAATTAATGCAACTTTTGACATGATTAATTCAATGATTTAATGTCTTATAATAAAATACTATTCTCTGGACGCTTGGCAAAAGTACGATATTTCTCTCCCCTAAGAAGGTCCACTTTATCCTCAAATCCCTCGTCGATAAGAATTTTTCGTGCAAATTCATACCAGGTCATCACTTTTCCATCCGTAAAATGCCTAATGCCGTAGTTTTTGTTATTTGAGGCAGTCAAATCCAGCAGGAATCTAGCCAGATTTAAG
>JBFKFP010000236.1:0-3289 GCA_041618535.1 Flavobacteriaceae bacterium | reverse complement strand
TTGAATTCAGTGAGTTGAATTATGTTGTAGGGACACTAATTTAGAATTGAAAAAGAAATTAACATACAACAGTATCTGTAAAATTTGAAAATCTATGGAAACTTTAAAGAAGACAAGCACAAAAGTACAACTGGTTGACGGCATGTTTACTCCGTCTGAGGCTTTAGATGTGGTACAATCATTAATCGACCAGAAGATCAATTTTCACAAGATCCAGCGGTTAAGCTGGAGAGAGGGCCAGGACGACTGCAATACCGATTATCCTGATGGCCGGATTTGTGAATTGCTTGCTGAGAAGAAGAAAATCAAAGCCTATATCAATGACCTCCGTTCGGAAGGAAACCTGGTAAGGATTGATGGAATTCTGAATATCACAGAAGTAGAAATTTAGTCAACTTTGTTTTCAATAAAAAAGGGTAAAAGGTTTGGATTTACATCTTTTGGTTGATAACCTGACCAATCCGGCGTTATTATTCTTTTTTCTGGGAATACTGGCGGTACAGCTAAAGAGTGATCTGGAAATACCATCCAGTTCCTCTAAGTTCATTTCATTATATCTTCTATTATCAATTGGTTTCAAGGGCGGCCAGGAACTGTCCCACAGCACCGTGAATATGGAGATCATCTCCACACTGCTTTTTGGAATTGTCCTGGCCTTGGTTGTACCGCTTTATTCCTTCGCTATCCTCAGAAGAAAATTTGATATTTCAAACTCAGGGGCCATTGCTGCGTCCTATGGATCTGTTAGTGCGGTTACATTCGTTACAGCTATCGCCTTCCTCGAATTGGAAAAAATAGAATTTGGCGGTCATATGGTGGCGGTCATGGCTCTTATGGAAGCTCCTTCAATCATGGTAGGTGTTTTGCTCATATCGATCTGCGACCGTGTTAATGCCCAGTCCATTCAATTAAAAAAAGTATTGCACCATGCGCTTACCAATGGCAGTGTGCTGCTTATTCTGGGTAGTCTTGTAATCGGATATCTGGCCAGTGAGGCCCAGGCCGAAGGGATCAAACCCTTCACAACAGATATCTTTAAAGGCTTTCTCGCTGTTTTTCTTCTTGATATGGGTATAACCAGTGGAAAAAAACTCTCTACTTTTTTCAAAAAAGGCAAATTCGCATTCTTTTTTGCAGTCCTGGTACCGATCTTCAACGGAATTGTGGTGGCTATAGTTAGTGGATTCTTTACACAGAGTATCGGCAACAGGCTTTTACTGGCCATCCTGGCTGCAAGTGCTTCATATATCGCTGTTCCGGCAGCCATGCGACTTGCGGCACCAAGGGCGAATCCCGGACTTTACCTCCCTATGGCGCTGGCCATTACATTCCCCTTCAACATCACATTGGGGTTACCTCTTTACCTGTACTGTGTTCAAATGCTCGGATAAAACAGGCAACTCATAAGACAAAGGCGTTGACAATTAAGAGTTGTCAACGCCTGTTTAAAAAAGTCGGACCTCGCATTCGTGTTACCGAAATCCCGGGTTCCAGATAAATCAGTTTATTCTGCCTGGCTCAAAACAAGTATGGGTCTGAATGAATTACCCTGAATTTTGCCAGAGTTTAAAGCGGTAATATGTTTTTCTTGTAAACCTCGTTCAATACCTGGGCCAGGCCGGTGTAAATGGCCGAAAAACCACAGATTACGCCAATAATGGCGGCAACTAGTTTGATGGAATTGTTCCCCGTGATATCACCAATAGCCAAAAGGATGAATAAAATGGTCAATGACAGGAATACGAACTGCAGGGCTCTGTTAAGTTTCAGCGTTCCCACGTACAAAACTCCTGTAAACAGCCCCCACATAATGAGGTAGGTCGCCATGGCGATATTAGTAGGTTCGCTTCCCAATCCCATTTTTGGTAATAAAATCAGGAATACCAATGAAAGCCAGAAGAAGCCATAAGATGTGAAAGCCGTAGTTCCGAAGGTATTCCCTTTTTTCCATTCCATTATTCCTGCAATTATTTGTGCCAATCCACCGTATGCAATACCCATGGCAAGTATCATCGCACTTAATTCGAAAACGCCAAGATTGTGAATGTTCAGAAGGACGGTCGTCATTCCGAACCCCATCAGTCCCAGTGGGGCGGGGTTAGCTGTACTATCGGCGTAGGTTACGAGGTTAAGAGATTTTTCCATTTTTTCTAAAATTATTATAGTTTATTAAAGTTGATTTAAAACCTTATAGGTGAATTGTTTTTCGGTATTGATAAAGTCTTCATAATGACTGGTGAAATATTCAAGGGCTTTCAGGTAATTCTTATATGCCTTATCTGTCACTCCCATATCGAGTTCCCACTCATATCCCTGAATACTCAAAACAAAAGCTTCCGGAGGTTCCGTATATAATTTTCCGGCCAAATAAAGCACCGCTTCAGGATTTAGGGATTGAGTTGTGAAGCTGTGTCTTTCTTTGGGAATACATGGTTTAAAGAAGAACCCTTCTCCGGTTTGATTCTTACAGGCATCGATAAAGAGCACCCTGTCATAAGAGCTTATAAGCTCGGCGTCTTCAACCTGCAACTTGTACCGGTATTGCATTTCGATATGTTCAAAATGTTCTGCCTCCAGGTAGTCCAGAAAGATCCAACCCAACGCATCATCTTGCCGACCGGCATTTCCTATCCCGATCACGAGAACTTTTTTATTGTTTTTTTTCATGTCTCATTCCTTTTTATTTAACCACTTACGCATACACTCATTCAGGTGAATTTGAACGTTTTTTCATTTCATATCGTTCGTTCACACCTCTGATTTTGTCCTTTTCAAACCATTAAATGAGGGGCCAAAGCTTCCGGCGACTATTCAGTTCCCGGATACTTTTAACGGAATTAAGAGGAGACATAGATCATTGTTGTTATTATGGTACAAAAATATCTCGGTGATTGAACAAACACTATGATTTTAATCATGTTCTAAGAATGATAAATTAAAAGGAATTATCCGTTGTTGAAGTTGTAAATTTTCAGAGGATAAATGCTGCCCGGTGAAATTATCTTTAAATCAGCACGAGGATAAGAAAAAGCTGTTTAAACAGGGTCTTAAAAGGGCCAGACAGGCTTAAGGATCTTACACTGGATAAAATTTATCAATAACTTTTTAATCAGCGCGGAGGATTATATTCTCGACAGGCATCGATAGAAAATCCAAAAATAAACAGGAGTGCCCATTCCTACGGTCTGCTTTGACCAAAACCAGCAAAACACGGGGATAGCTCCCTTTGTGGATTTTTAAAGGAATGACTCTATTCTCTCCAACGTGGTCTGAACACCGGGATTCTATT
>JBFKFP010000235.1:0-3295 GCA_041618535.1 Flavobacteriaceae bacterium | reverse complement strand
TTCATCAGTGGCCTGCTGTAAAGAAAAGCCCTTATACTCCATCAGGCAAGACACATCATAGGCTGCAACACCACGAATAAAGAATTCTCCACTACCTGTGCAAGAGACCGCACATGTAGTGTTATTGGCATAAGTGCCTGAACCGATTACAGGGCTGTCTCCAATCCTTCCATATTTCTTGTTGGTCATTCCACCGGTTGATGTGGCAGCTGCCAGATTGCCTAACTTGTCGCAGGCCACTGCCCCTACCGTGCCAAACTTGGAGTCTTTTTTGACCGAATGATCGAGTTGAAACTTATCGGTGTCCTTTATTTCCTGCCATTGCTGGTATCGGAATTCATCAAAGAAATAAGAATCATCAAATTTCTCAATGCCTCTGAGCTCTGCGAATTTCATTGCCCCCTCACCGGCAAGGAAAACGTGATCGCTGTTGTCCATCACCTCGCGCGCCAGGCTTACAGGATTCTTAATTCCGCTCACCAATGAAACAGCACCTGCTTTTAGATTACTTCCATCCATGATACTCGCATCCATTTCATGTTTTCCTTCAGCGGTAAACACACTTCCCTTACCCGCATTGAAAAGATGAGAGTCCTCCAGTGATGCAACCGCGATTTCAACCGCATCCAAAGCTGTACCCCCTTTTTCCAGTACCTGAGATCCTGTATCTAAAGCAACTTGAAGGGCAAGCCTGTATTGTGCTTCCAGTTCCACTGTCATCATACCCTTTAACAGGGTTCCTGCCCCGCCATGGACGGCTATGGAAAAGTTATTCATAAATGGGATTTAAACAGGGGTGAAAATTACGAATTGAATTTCAATTCACTTATAAGTTTCGTAGTTTTATGATCCTTAACAATATTCTTTATGGCCGAACAGAAGCGACTTTTTCTATTAGATGCCTATGCATTGATCTTCAGGGGTTATTACGCATTTATCAAAAACCCGAGAATCAATTCCAAAGGTATGGACACCTCGGCCATAATGGGTTTTACAAACTCTTTGCTGGACGTTATCAAAAGGGAACGCCCCGATCATCTCGCTGTTTGTTTCGACCAGGGTGGTAGTGTTGCGAGAAACGAGATCTTCCCGGAGTATAAAGCGAATCGAGATGAAACTCCCGAGGCCATCCGAATCGCGGTCCCATATATAAAGAAAATTCTCGAAGCCATGCACATTCCAATCATGGTAAAAGAAGGTTTTGAGGCTGATGATGTAATAGGAACCCTGGCAAAGCAGGCCGAGAAACAAGGCTATCAAACCTTTATGGTCACCCCGGATAAAGACTTTGCTCAGCTGGTATCTGAAAATATCTTTATGTACAAACCGAGATTTGGTGGTGGATATGATACCTGGGGGGTAAGGGAGGTCCAGGAGAATTTTGAAGTGGAAAGACCGGAACAGGTTATCGATTTCCTGGGGATGAAGGGTGATGCAGTAGATAATATCCCGGGGCTGCCCGGTGTTGGAGACAAAACCGCTAAAAAATTCCTTGCTCAATACGGAAGTCTTGAAGGATTACTTGAGAACACTCATGAGCTTAAGGGGAAGATGAAAGAAAAGGTTGAAGCTAACGCTGAAATTGGCAGGTTGTCTAAAAAGCTGGCCAGGATAATGACCGATGTTCCTGTTGAATTTGATGAGACCGACTTCGAGCTCAACTCTCCTGACATAGGTGCGGTAAAATCTATTTTCGAGGAACTGGAATTCAGACGATTAACCGAAAACCTGGTGAACACCTTTTCAGATAATGGTAATACTGCTACAGAAAAAGTCAGTCCAAAAGAACAGGAACCGGCTCAAAGCTCGGCAACAGCGGGAGCAGGACAGTTCTCCCTTTTCGGTTCTGATCTGCAAACCTCAGCATCCCAATCTTCAGAATACAGTGGCAGATTAAATGCCGAATCTGTTCCTCATTTTTATCAGCATTTAGATTCAGAGTTAAGCCTTGACCTGTTTTTACAAACCATCACCAAACAAAAATCGGTTTGCTTCGACACAGAAACAACCGGTTTGGATCCAATCATTGCCGAACTTGTCGGGATCGCTTTTTCGTGGGCCCCACGAAAAGGATTCTATCTCCCCTTTCCTGAAGATCGGAATGAGGCTCAATCGCTTATTGAGAAACTCAGGCCTTTCTTCGAGGATGAGAAAATCGAAAAAATAGGGCAAAACCTGAAGTATGACATAAAGGTGCTCCATAAATACAATGTATCGGTAAAAGGCCCGCTGTTCGACACCATGCTGGCACATTATCTTATCAATCCTGATATGCGTCATAACATGGATGTTTTATCTGAGGCCTACTTGAATTACACCCCAATTAAAATAGAATCACTGATTGGGAAAAAAGGAAAGAATCAGCTTTCGATGCGGGAGGTCCCTGTTGAGAGGCAAACAGAGTACGCCGTTGAAGATGCAGATATCACCTTCCAGTTAAAAACACATTTTGAAAAGGAACTTGCTGAGGCGAATACCAGATCCCTTTTCGATGATATCGAAATTCCTCTATTAAGGGTTTTGGCCGGTATGGAACTTGAAGGCATCAATCTGGACAAGGAGTTCCTGAAAAGTCTTTCCGGTCAATTAGATGATGATATCAAGACCCTGGAAGGCAAGATCTATGAACTGGCAGGAGAGAGTTTTAATATTGCATCTCCAAAACAAATGGGGGTTGTATTGTTTGACAAACTTAAAATCGTGGACAAGCCAAAAAAGACAAAGACCGGCCAATATTCTACCGCAGAAGATGTATTAAGGGATTTGGCCAAGAATCATCAGATCATTCAGGACATTCTTGATTACAGGGGCCTTTCAAAATTGAAAAGCACCTATGTTGACGCCCTGCCTAACCAGGTCCTGGAACAGACCGGCCACGTGCATACTGACTATATGCAAACCGTTGCAGCAACCGGACGGCTTAGCAGCAACAATCCCAATTTGCAGAATATCCCAATACGTACTGAAAGAGGGCGTTTGGTGCGGAAAGCCTTTGTGCCGCGAAATTCGGAATTTATATTGTTAGCGGCAGACTACTCCCAGATAGAATTACGAATTATCGCTGCGCTCAGTGAGGAAGAAAATATGATTGAGGCCTTTAAAAATGGTGAGGACATCCACGCCTCTACAGCAGCCAGGGTCTTCGGGGTTCCCTTGGCCGAAGTAAGCCGTGAACAAAGGGCCAATGCCAAAACAGTGAACTTTGGGATTATCTATGGTGTATCGGCATTCGGATTGAGCAACCAGACAGATTTATCAAGATCTGAAGCCAAGGAATTGATAGACACTTATTATT
>JBFKFP010000234.1:0-3404 GCA_041618535.1 Flavobacteriaceae bacterium | reverse complement strand
TATCGAATTTGTCTTCCCTCCTTATATAAAGGCCCGGATTAGGGGTTGATAATTCAGCCCGCCTTATTATTCTTTCCTAATTGAAAGGAGTTTCAAAAAAATTGCGTGGTTATAAAAAGACTAACAGATCACGATACGAAAAGTTCAGGAGGAGGAGAAATGATCTCTGAAAAGTGCAAGGAAATCATCCATCGGCTGTATTCGGCATCCGGTTTGTTTCTATCCTGGTAAGTCAGTGTATTCTTGTAAGCCATTTCGGCTATCCTGAATTCAATATCCTCAACACACTCACTCCCCTTCTTTTCTTCTTCTTCATTAAGATCGATAAAAATGGTGATTTCATGTTCAGAATCGAACAGATGCATACAGCCCGGGGCCAGAACAAGCCCCAAAAACAGAACTGAACAAAAAACAGAGATTTTTGCTCTTGATGCCTTCACCCTTCTAATTTTTCAATTGGTTCACTCAAATATAAAATTTAGAAAAGAGTTATCGGTCAAAAGAGTTAAAAAAAGTTCAACAACCTGATATCTTCAGAAGCTATCCAGCCTGTTTTGCCATCACTGAGCTTAATTTTGCTCCAATCGGTGTTAAATGATTCCAACACCTGCACCTTGGTCCCTTCATGCAGATTGAAAACAACCTCACTGCGCAGGTTCGGATCTGAACGAACTTCCGTGATTTCTGCGAAGATTATAGCCGGATTGTCCTTCTTGAACCTGTCAAACGATCTGAATGCAATGCTCAGACTCAGGATTGATATCCCGAGGGCGATAAAGCTTCCAAGGAACATCAATCGTTTCTTTGCGGTTGAGACGGAGAAGTAATACAGCAAGAAAAGGCTTACGAAAACAAGCATAAAAATCACTGCCATTCTTGCCCAGCCATTGTAGGAAAAAATAGAAGTCGCATTGTTGATCATCCTTGATATTCCAACCTCCGGAATCTCCTCGATGGAATCGATGGTCATGTTTTGTGCAAAGCTCAAATTCTTCCTGATCTCATCATCATTCGGATTTAACATGAGAGCTTTTTCAAAGTAGTAAATACTAGGTGCTACCTGATTCAATTTATAGTAAGCATTTCCAAGGTTGAAATACAACTCTGAAGAATGCACATTCCTGTCAATAATAGATTCATAAAGATCAACGGCCTCACCATATTGTCCATTATTGTAAGCCTCGTTTGCACTTTCAAAAATATCAACGGGGGATTGGGCCTTAATGCTTCCCAGGGAACATAGTGCAAAACAAAACAAGACTACGGATTTCCTGAATTTCATATTAACGGATTTGTTTATCGAGTTTCGCAATGACCTCGGCGGCCTTTCCGTAATCATTTTTCATCTCAGCTCTCGTGCTCGGGGTAAATCTGGCGATCTCACAACTGGTAAGCAATTCAATGAAACCCTTAAGTGTCAGATCGTCCACACCTCTTGCATTAAGCAAAGCATTTATTTTTTCCTTGCTGAATTCGGAGGTCTCAATGTTGATCTTTGCTTTGAGATAATTGTGTAACGCGCGATGCAAGGCGTCATAAAAGTCTTCTTTTTGACCGAGATTTCTCTTAGCCTCACTTAAATATTTCTTTGCCAATCGATTGGCTTCACGTCTCTTATTGCCTAATACATCATTATCCATTTCTTCCTGCCGCCTTCTGACCAAAATGGCTATCGGAATGGCAAGCAGAGGGGCTAACAGGCTAACCCAGAAAAATTTAGTCTTAAAAAAATCATTCCGCTCAATGGCCGTCAGCGAAGTTGTCGTTTTAAAAGAGGCAAACTGAGATGATGATACCACGGCCTGCTTTTGTGTGGACGTAACAGCAGCTGTGCCGGGATTCTCACTCATTGGGCCTTCTGTAACATTGATAATCAGTTCTTCTGAAGAAATGCTTTCATAACGGCGTGATTTTGGATTAAAATAAGAAAAAGAAACACTTGGAATAGGGTATTTCCCCTGGTAGGCCGGCACAATTGTATAGGAATCGGAAATACTCCCCTGCATTCCGCTCAAGCTGGTTGTTACCCGCTCGGAATGTTCAGGTTCATAGACCTCAAGAGAGCTTGGAAAATTGATCCTCGGGAGTTTAAATAATTTAAGGTTTCCATTCCCGCTAACTTCAACCCGCGCGATCAAGGCCTCAGTGGCCTTCAATTCATTCTTCGAGGTAGTAACCTTAAAATCAAAATCCCCAACAGCACCGCTGAAATTTTCGGGTTTCCCGTTCTCAGGCAATGGCTTTACCCTTATCGTCCTGTTTCCTGCAGCTACAGTTTTATTGACCGAGCGCATCACACGCCCGCCAAATATATCCCGTCGGTTTGTCGGAACCTCAACAGTGATATCAAGAGTAAGGGGCTCAATGTTAAGCTCGCCCGTCTTTTGGGGATATAGGACCGTTTTCCTAAGAACCACAAAACGGTAGTCCTCCCCCTTGTAGGTTCCGTTCTGAACTTTTAGACCTTTCATGTCGATATTCTGACTCCAGAAATCGTTGAAGCGCGGATTATCTATCTCCCTCCAATTGCTTACCCCGGTATTGGGGGAGACGTACAGCTTGTAAACCACATTTATCGCCTCGTTAAGGTATGGATTGGTATTTGAAACTTCTGCGACGAGATGAATATTTTGGGAAACGATGTAATCCGGGTCATTCGGATCTTTGGGTTTCTCTACCGCCGCTGTAATTTCCACCTTCACCGGAATAGTTTTGTAAACATCCCCATCGATCTCTATGGTAGCCTGGCCAATGGTTAAAACGCCTCGTTTCTTAGGGGCTAAAAAATAGCTATATGTTTTGGAATAGGACCTTTTCCCGTTTATCCATGAATTGCTGATGGAACTGTTCGGACCTCCCACAACGGTAAAATTATCAAAGCTTGGTGGATTGAAATTATCCCCATCACGATTCATCACAAAATCAACTCTCAATCGCTCGTTGATCCCAAGGGTGTTTTTGCTCAGTTTGGTGACGAACTGAATCTCGTCTCCACTCTGTGCAAAAGAGGGTATGACCGCCAGGGCCATCAATCCTATAATCCAATGGAAGATCACTTGTTTCATTACCAATCCTTCTCTGTTTTTACCTTTATCCCTTTGGTTTTCTTCGCGTTAATCTTATCCTGAACTTTCTTTTCCTGGTTATTCATGGCTTCAAGCAGATTTTTTACCTGCTGCGGTGAAAGTTTGCCAGGCTGCTGTTGAGGTTTTCTTTCTTTATCACCTGGCTGATCCTGTTTGTTCTCATCTTTTTCATCACTGGGTTTTCCCTGGTCGTCTTCATTTTCTTCGCCTTCATTCTGATCTTTTTTGTCCTCACCATCCCCCTCCTGATCCTGGTCTTTTTCACCCTGATCTTGTTCGTTTTCGTTGTTGTTATTCTCGCTCTGCTTGTTTTCGTCT
>JBFKFP010000233.1:0-3551 GCA_041618535.1 Flavobacteriaceae bacterium | reverse complement strand
GGGCTGTGAACATCTCGATGGCATAATATTCACTCATGAGCATAGCGATCATGTTGCCGGTTTGGACGATATAAGGCCCTTTGTATTCAGGCAGGGTGATATGCCTATTTATGCTCACAAAAGGGTACTGGAGGCTATTAAAAGACGTTTTGATTATGTGTTTGACACCGAAAACAAATATCCGGGAGCTCCCTCAGTCAATCCTATTGAGATTACAGACCGCCCTTTCAAACTAAAAGGATTAGAGGTCACCCCGGTTAATGTAAGGCACAATACGCTGGAGATATTCGGTTTTCGCTTCGCCGATTTCACCTATATAACCGATGCAAAGCTGATTGTTGAGGAGGAAATTGAGAAGGTGAAGGGAAGTAAAGTATTGGTGGTGAATGCATTAAGAAAAACATCTCATGTCAGTCATTTTAGTCTGGAAGATGCGTTAAATTTCATTGAGATCATTAAACCGGAAAGAGCCTATCTCACTCACATAAGCCATCTGATGGGTTTTCACGCTGAGGTTCAGGCAGAACTTCCGGAAAACGTATTTTTAGCTTACGATAACTTAAGAATAACAATATAGTCCATGAAAAAGAATATTTACCTGTACCTGTTCGTGTTTGCCTTGCTGCTCGTCATTTTCCAATTTGTTAATTCTAAAAACATCATCGAGAAATATGAAACAGATATCCGATCGCTAAAAACCGAAAATAAGGAAATGCAGATGGCGATTACAAGTCTTGAAGATGAAAACCTTGATTTGCTGTATTTCAACCTTGAGAACAATGATGATGCCTTAACCTATTTTGAGCGTGACGGCTTTGATACATCAGAGCTGATTCCTTTCCTGAGTGATGAGCTCTATAAACTGAACGAAGTCAAGGGGGAGCACCCCCTGGTGCCATATTCCTCTATGACCGGTAAACCGATCTTGATCAACAAGGTCAGGTTTTTGAATCACAAGTGGATAATTGCCGATTTTTCCGATGGGGAATACTGGGGTGAAATGCTTCTTGGATTTGAAATAACCGATAAGCAGGAACTTAAATTCAAGGTGCTTGAATCTCTCTTGTACCCACCTCGAAATTAGATTCTTGATTCGAGCCATTTCCTGAATTCCATAAAATTCTGTGGGGCCACTCCATGGCCCACCGGAAACTCCGAATAACTGTAATCCAGTCCGAGGGAATCAAAAAAAGGAGGGGTCTTTCTGGCCCAGTCTACTGGAATGACCTGGTCTACAGAGCCATGGGAACAATAGAAACCAATATGATTGAGATCTTCCGATTTTAATTGCCCTGGAATCAGGTCATGATTGACATATCCGCTTAAAGCCACTACATTCCTGACTTTTTCGGGATAGGTGAGGGCAACAGCTATGCTTAAGATCGTTCCCTGACTGAAACCGAGAAGGGTGACATTGTCTTTGTCTACCGGATAAGCCTCACACACTTCATCAATAAAGCCTGAAATAAGATCCCTGGATTCTATGGCTTGTTCAACATCGGTCCATTTTCCCTGAGGTGCATCAAAATGAATCGTATACCATGCATGACCATAAGGGAAAATAGAAAATGGAGCTCTTGCCGATACGATAAAAATCTTTTCATCCAATTCGGAACTGAAAGAGAACAGATCATTTTCATCGCTTCCATAACCGTGTAGCATGATGATCAGAGGTGCACCATTTGGCAGGGAGGACGGTCGTACCCTGTGTTCAAGAGATAGGGATGAGTTGTTCATTTACCTAATCCGGAAAAGATTTTTTGAAATAAATTTCCAACCAGGGGGACCGGTACGGCTTTTCCGCCTATGGCTGCGATAAAACCGTAAAAAAACAATACGGCAAATGCAATATAAAGAGCGATAGATGCCATCCAGCTATCCAGGTTTGAAATAATCAGACCAAGGCCAAAAAATCCAAGCCAAAGCCCCAGCGATTGCCTGAAGTGGAAGGCAGCAAAGGGATTCTTTTTCTCATTATTCATGTAAAAAGCAATGATAACACCAAAAATAGTAAGATAACTTATTATGGCAATCGACTTTCCTTCTTCTACCATTCTCCTATCCATTGTCTTAAATCGTTAGAATCTGCCCGTTATTGATTACACCATAAACTTTGCCCTTTAACTTATGGTCAATGAAAATACTGTTCTTTGATTTCGATACGATATCGGAGACCCTGAAGATAACAGCCCCATCGGGATTAAACATGCTGATATTCAGGCTTTCGCCAACGTTTATTGAAGATGAGGACAGGCCGAAGCGCTCTTTGCCCTTGCATAACAGCCTTATCGTCGTTTTCAGTGGCAGGATACTAAGCAATGCCCCAAAGGCACTTTCCAGGCCTATTGATCCGAATGATGCATGATCGAACTCCAGCTTCTTTAATTCAATATCGAGCGGATTGTGATCTGAGGTAACCATATCGATAGTGCCGTCTTTTACTCCATCAATCAGGGCAAGACGATCTTCCTCTTCCCTTAATGGAGGCAGAACCTTATGATTTGTACTAAAATTCTTCAGGCTCTTATCGGTCAGAACCAAATTATGAATGGCTACACTGCAACTGACATCCAACCTTTTTGATTTAGCCTGACGGATCAATTCAACAGATTCTTTGGTTGATATGGTCGGGATATGCAACTTGCCTCCTGTGTACTCAAGAATTCCAAGGTCTCGCTGAACCCTTAAATTTTCGGAGACTGATGGAATTCCATTCAGTCCCAGGGCGGTACTGTAATAGCCTTCGTGCATCACTCCCGATTTCGAGATTCCATTTTCTAAAGGGAAGGAACATATCAGAGCATTAAACGATCTTCCGTATTGAAGCGCCACCTTGAGAACATTGGGGTCGTCTATCGAATTCTGATAATCATAGAACGCAACTGCGCCCGACTGCTGCATATCGTGTAATTCAGATAATGCTTTTCCCTCGTTGCCTAAAGTTAGCGAGCCAAGGGGCAGCAGGGTGACCGCATGTCCTGCTGAACGACTCTGTAAAAAGGCTATGTCTGATCCGGTCTGTGCAGAAGGATTCGTATTTGAGTTCAGGGCAACTGCCGAAAACCCGCTTACAGCCGCCGTTTTCAGACCGTTGTAGATAGTCTCCCGCTCCTCATATCCCGGTTCACCAAAGCATACGCTGCTGTCAAACCAGCCTTGAGAAATATGAAGATTGTCGAATTTTATTTCCCGGTATTCACCCGGATTTGAGATTCGTGAACCGATCTTTTTAATCAGTCCGTCCTCAACTAAAATATCCCGAGTCTCATTGTGGTGTTCGCTTTTCGGGTCGATTATTTTAGCTGATTTAATCAGTATGTTCATCTAACAAATTTCAGAATGAGCATTTCAATGATCAGGAAGATCAGGGCAAAAATAACAAACCATTTCCAGAGGGCATTGATTTCTGTCTGACTTTTTACATTTTCCAGCGTAAGTTTTACCGAATCTGACGTTTCCAGACCAAACTGTGACCTAAGATCATAATAACTCAGGTTGCTCTCATCTCGCTGATGATTGAAAGCTACCCTTCCGATGACCTCCTCAGATTC
>JBFKFP010000232.1:0-3559 GCA_041618535.1 Flavobacteriaceae bacterium | reverse complement strand
TTCACGGAGTGTTAGCTCAGCTGGTTTAGAGCACTGCCTTGACAGGGCAGGGGTCGTTGGTTCGAATCCAATACACTCCACATCACTCAGAAAATCCACACCTTTTGGTGTGGATTTTTGTATTTCAGGGCTTAGCTGAGCTCGCTCAAGCTAAGCGCGAAATACAAAAATAACTGCGCCTTTGGCGCAGGATTTTCTAATTGCAGGCGCGGATTGAGTTTGGATCATCGCAAGAATTGCTATAATCCAAGGAGCTTAATCAGAAATGCAAAAAAAACTACTCCCATGGCGCAGGATTTTCTAATTGCAGGCGCGGACTGACATTGGATCATCGCACCTGTCTGCCGGAAGGCAGGCAGGTAGCAGCAGCGAAGTGACTTTGGATCATCCAATCCAATGTTCTCTCCGTCAGGAAGGAGTAAAATATAATACAGTGTGATCAGGTTGCCGAATTTGATGTGAAAAGCCGGAAGACCATTGATTCTTGCCGAATTTTATTTGAAATAATCTTAGTTCCAACTTTAAATGTGTCTTTTATTGTTAGATTTAATAAGAAATCCTGGTTTATGGTCCAATTTCACGGTAAACGGGTAAATAGATGATCTAATGATTTAGCCTTTCTCGATTTGTTGCGAAAACTTGTAAGCTTAATACTTAATCCTGAAACCCTTGGAGTTTTTACGGGGTTATTAATCATCCTGCTGATACCTGGATTTGGTTCTAAGTACACGCTGAAATTGGACAGAATAGAGCATTCCGAGGGTCGCCGTGTATACTTCGAAGATCTGGACAGCGATGGTGTAAGTGAGAAAATAGTTGCCCTGGAGAATAGTCTGGGTAATGCCAGCTATTCGATTTATTCTGAAGAAGGTAAAATCATAGATCAGTGGAATTTTGATTCGGATTATTTAAGCGTTTCACGTCAGCTTTTCTTTCTGGATGCAGATCGTGATGGATATGTCGAGATCCTGCATCTGACCTCAGGATCGGACTCCATTTTCCTGCATTATGTAGAGCCCCTGAAGGAAAATGGCCCGACGCAGCAAAAGGTATTTATTGATAGGATGATTCCCGCAAATGGTGAATTCGACCTTCTCAATACAGAGATCAGTTTATACGCTGATGGCAAAAGTGAAAATGGACAGTACCTTTTTGCTGTAAGAACAGGCTTCTCTGCATTTCCGAGAAATGTATATCGATTAGACCCTTTTACAGGGATACTCGAAAAGTCACCCTACCTTACGAATAATGCCATCATTACGCACAGTGAAGATATAGACGAGGATGGAAGAGATGAGATATTTTTGGGATCTAGGGGCTCCGGCAATCGAATAGACAGTTCACTGACTCATAGATCTGATTACAGTGCCTGGTTGACAGTTCTGGATGATGACCTCGAATTTTATTTTCCCCAAATAGAAATTCCGGAACCCTTTTCCGGTGTTCGCAGGGTTATCGAATTTGAGGGCCACCTTTATGGGATCATTCAAGCTGGAGGCAAAGAATCATCTTCTTATCTTCTTCAACTGTCACTTTCCGGTATCGATCAGGATACGATTCCGCTAAACTTCAATCCCTCTGTATTTTTCCCCCTCTCCGGCGATTCATTCGCCTTATATGACTATCCAGAGGGTCAGGTCCAATTTTTCCATGATCCTTTGCACATGGGGGAATTCGTTCCTCTGTCCGCCTCCAGCCATATAGATCACCTCGATTTAAATGGAGACCAGGTACCGGAATGGATGACCATTGAGCCTCAATCGGGTGAATTCACTGTGTATGAGGAAGGATTCAAACACCCGGTGACATTGGACTTGCCCGATTGGAAGATCGGGCATGTATGGTGGGGTACCCGGAAGGTGAAAGAAGCTGCTCCTCAACTTTGGGTGCAATCGGATACCAAGCTCTATTTGGCTACCTATTCAAAAAACCCGGCCTATGCCCTGAGGTATGTTGTTTATCTCGGCATCCTGGGCGCCAGTACCGGATTCGTATGGATAATTACAGCGATCCAAAAGCAACGGGAACGCAGGCGCAGGAAGCTGGAACAATTGATCACCGAATTGCAGCTCAAGAATATCAAGAATCAGGTAGATCCTCACTTTGTGTTTAATTCCCTCAATGCAATTGCTGAGATGACTTTGTCCGGGAACAAGATGGAGACGGACGCCTATATCACCTCCTTTGCCTCGCTGATGCGAAAAACCCTGCAAAGTTCAGACCGGATTTCCCACTCCCTAGAGGAAGAAATTGACTTTGTAAAGAATTATGTAGAGTTGCAAAAAGTGCGATTTCGGAAGAATATAATACTTGAAATCCACATTGGTGATAAGATTTCCATGGATACCTCCATTCCAAAATATGTGTTCTTTACCTATGTTGAAAATGCCATTAAGCATGGGATGTCTGTGAAAAACGAGGTAAAGATCAATATCTCATCGATGTGGGAGGACAGGGATCTGAAATTGATCGTAGCAGATAATGCCGGAGGTCTTGGCAGCTCCCAGCTTCCAGAGAGTGAAGGAACGGGTAACGGAATGAAGATCATGGAAGAGATATTTAATCTCTACAGCAGGTTCACCAAAAAGAAGATCTTCTATTCCTATGATAATTATAAGGACCCGGATACAGGAGATGATGGATTCCGGGTGGAGATTCGAATTGCCTTTTAGAGGGAAGACACATACTCAATATTGAGTATTGCTATTGCCCGAATAATTACGAACTTTCGTACAAAGTAAAATTCCTTACTCTAAAGAAAGCGTTGGGCATACATCACAATAAAATAAATACGGTACTGATAGATGATGAGGCCCGGGCACTGAATCGCCTTGCCTGGTTATTGGAATCCCTTGAGGATATAAACATTATCGGTCGGTTCCAGGATGCGGACAAAGGGTTGAGGTTCATTTTAGAACACAACCCTCTGCTTGCTTTTATTGACATAGAAATGCCGGGGTACTCGGGCCTTGACATCCTGTCGGAGTTGAACGTCCAAGGACTTTCCACCAAAGTGGTCTTCGTTACGGGTCATCCGGAATACACTATCAATGCGATACGTGGAAAAGCTTTTGATTATCTCTTAAAACCCGTATCCCTGACGGATTTGAAGTCTTGTGTACAGCGTTTGGATTTTCAGGACTATCAAGCCTTGTCTCAAAGGGAGAGGGAGGTAGTCAGGTTGCTGGCCCAGGGTTTAACGAGCCGGGAGATCGCAGAAATTCTGTTTCTCAGCAGGCATACGGTTGATACCCATAGAAGAAAGATCCTTCAGAAGACCGGCGTAAACAATACCGTAGAACTCGTGCAATTTATCAAAAAGAACGGGATTGCCTAAAATCGGTTTTCTGCCGCAAGAGCAAAATACTCAATCCCCGTGATTCTTAAATTCAGCGGAAAGGTTAGTTTTAAGGGTAAATGGAAGTTCGATGATCAACACATCTTCAAATAGTTATCAAATCCCCTGGCTGCTCTTTCTGACCCTTACGGGTCTGGCTTTAGGGATATACTGCCTGTGTCTGATCCTGATACAGGAGCTTTCATTAGGCATCTTCATCGC
>JBFKFP010000231.1:0-3616 GCA_041618535.1 Flavobacteriaceae bacterium | reverse complement strand
TGAACTGTACCGCCAGGCTACCTGCAGGTTTTGAACATTGGAAAGGTTGATCTCTTCCAGAGAAGAATACCGACTGCCGTCCTTGGTGCCTGCGTAGTTTTGCCAGGAGGAATAGTCAACGACAGGTTGATCGGATTGATTTCTTTCACAACCTGTCAAGAATTGACATAAAAAATAAAGCGGTATCAAAAATCTCAATAATTGGAGCAGACTAATTGACCTGTTTGATTGCAAAGCGTTAATTCGGTTTGGGATTAGCGTTCACTGAAGGTAAGAAAAAGAAAACCACAAAATACCCCATATTTCAGTGGAAAACTGCAGAACCGGCATTTGCCGGTTCTGATTACTGAATAGGTTGACAGTTTTATGATTAAGGAACTATAGAGGACATTCCATCTATTCTTTTTCAGGCATCAATATCCCCAGGAAATAGTTTTCATCCAGATATTTTTGAGCGACTTCCTGTATGCCAGCTGATGTGAGCTGGTCTAATTTTTCTTCCAAATTCATCATTTCGCCAAGATCCTTTTCTTCCTGATCTGCCCTTACCATATTCGTGAGCCAGTAACGGTTTGTTTTCAAGTCTTCTTTCTGTTTGACCATGTACGTCTCCTTGATCTTTCCCATATCTTTCTGAGACACGCCATCTTTTTTTATTTTCTCAACCTCATCCAAGGCGGCAGCGATCAACTTTTCTGCATTTTCCGGCCCACAAGGGAAAGAGATACTAAAAGTAAGTAAAGGATAGGTGATCTTGCTTAGATTTCCATTGGCACCCACGCCATAAACGCCCCCTTCTTCTTCCCTGAGTTTTTCGATTAATTTGATGGTAAGCACTTCTCCAAGGGCATCCACGGCCATAGCGGTCTCTCGATCGTATGGGATCTCCTCCTCCCATGTGATATTTACATAGCTTTTGGGGTCAGTCCCTCTTTCAATGACATATTTTTGGTACTTATCTTTCCTTCGGAACGTCGTGGGAATATAAGTTTCATTGCTGTTTTTTCCCGGCAAAGAAGCGAGGTAGGTTTTGGCATACTCCTTCAATTCAGTTTCATCGATATTCCCGACAAAATAAAAATGGAAATCTCCGGCATCGTCAAAGCGTTCCTGATATTTTTGGTACGCCAGGTCATAGTCTGCAGCGTCCATTTTCTCTACAGTTGGAAACCCAGTATACCTTGGATTTCCCTCATTCCTAATTTTACTGATCTGATCCTGGAAGTAAAACTGAGGATTGGCCATCAGATTCCCAAAGAAACTCTTTTGCTTGGTTATGTGAGATTGAAATGCATCCTCATCTTTGTTCAGGGAAGTGAAGTACAGACGGACCATCTGGAAGAGGGTCTCCAAATCCTTAGGGGCCGCAGACCCATCAAAATTTTCGCTAAAACTGCCGATAAAAGGCCTCACCCAGACAATCTTTCCGCTCATGTATTTAGACATGTCTATGAGAGATAATCCGCCAATCCCTGCTTCTGTCAGGCCGCCATTGGCAAAAGAGGTGGCCTGGAGTTCCTCGTCACTGTAAAGGCTCGTACCTCCCGGGCTGAATGCACTGAAGAGTATCTCATCATTCTTAAAGTCCGTTTTTTTATAGGTCAGTTTGGCACCGTTGCTGAGGGTCAGCGTCGTAATATCCAAATCGGGATCGTATTCTGTCGTTGTTATAGAGCCGGCAGCGGGCATGGACTCGATCAGCTCGGTTCTCACTTCACTATCCTTATAAGGACTGATCTCCGCAGTCTTGATCTCATCGAGCAATGTGCGTACCTGGTCTTCAGTCACCTGCTCCAGCCCTTCTTTTTCAGGACCGGTGAGTACGATTACCCGGTTGTCATCGTGAATGAACCCATTGATAAGGGCACTTATTTCTTCCAGGCGGATTCCTGGCAACAGTTCTTTGGTAGTGTTAAATTCCCATGTAATTCCGGGGATGGGTGACTGGTCGAGAAAATGATCAACATAAGCACCTATTAAACGGTTACTCTCCATTTTATCCCGGTCGTTGAACTGCTTTTCCAGTCGGGCTAACAAGCTCTTTTTGGCCCTATCGAATTCACCTTCCTGAAAGCCGTATCGTTTCACCCTTTCATTTTCTTCTAGGATAGCCTTCAGTGCCACCATCTGACCGTCAGGACTTGTTTGGGCAAATGACTGGTATGCGTTTTTCGTCCTGGCAAAAGTGCCCCCGTAATAAGAGAAACCGAAAACAAATGGAGGAGTAGCACTGTTTCTCAATTCGTCCAGTCTATTGTTGATCAGGGTCGAAAAAAGGTTTTTTACCAGCCTGTCTCTGTAATCACTGACCGTCTTCACCTGAGGTGCTTCAAACGGATCCTTGTACATTACCTGAACGCTGGTAAAGGCAGCTTCTTTATCAGACGCGATGGCAATAAGGGTCTCTTCGTGATTGGGCAATTGATAGGATTCACGTTTTTGAGGATTCTTTGCCTTGGAGATCTTTGAAAAATGTGTTTTGATCTTTTCCTCCAGGGTTTTCACATTCAGATCGCCTACGGCTATTACTGCCATCAGATCAGGCCTGTACCAGGTCCTGAAATAATCGCGCACATCCTCATAGGTGAAATTCTCCAGATTTTCTTTGGTGCCTATTGGCAGTCGTTCTGCGTATTTGGATCCATACATGATCTTAGGCAGGGTAATTTTCTGCATACGCTGGTCAGCGCCCAAACGCAGGCGTAATTCCTCGAGGACCACACCCCGTTCACCATCTATGGCTTCTTCTGACAATGTCGTATTATGGGTCCAATCCTCCAGTATCTGAAAGCCCTTTTCCAACTTTTCAGGATCATCACTGGGAATAGGAAGAATATATACCGTTTCATCAAAACTCGTATAAGCATTGAGGTCTGCTCCGAACTTAACCCCAATACTCTGCAAATAGCTTACAAGGTCATTCTTTTCAAAATTTTTAGTACCGTTAAAATTCATGTGTTCCATGAAGTGGGCGAGGCCCAGCTGGCGGTCTGTCTCCATGATAGATCCTGCATTGACTACCAGTCGCAATTCAACCTTGTCTTCCGGCTTTCCATTGTTTCGGATATAGTATGTTAACCCATTGGGAAGGGTACCGATTATTACGTCAGGATCTACAGGGATGTCCCCTTCCGGGATCGCAGTGCTTTGTATGCCATTACCCTGAGCAGTAATAGTCATGAGGCCCAAAAAGGCAATAAAAACAAATGCAGTAATCTTTTTCATCTGTGTGATTTAATGTTAAAAATTAAATATAAAAGAAAATGAGAAAAAATAAGAATGTAAGTATATTCTTACTTTATTTTTTTTGTCGAGGTTAAAATCCTGGTATGATGTACCGGCTTTATATTGAACATTGAATGGAGTATTCTGGTTTGTTTTAGAAGGCTAGATGTAAATATCTTTTAATAACCCTGTAGGTCAAAAAAATGACAAAGCCCATGATTCACATTTAATTTTTACTATCATGATCAAGGACTTCACCCGATCGAAGGTCAATACCACAATAACAAAGCCTTATTGTGGACCAATAGCCCGGATTGCTCCAGGTAAGGTAGCCTTATCGATAGGGGGCCATAATTGGACGTATTTATCCTGGTAGAGTTCCATATCCTTG
>JBFKFP010000230.1:0-3657 GCA_041618535.1 Flavobacteriaceae bacterium | reverse complement strand
GATAGCAGACAGCCTGGATATGCTGGCAGATTCATATGTTTATGGGATCAGCCTTATCGCGGTTGGGGGGAGTATATTGCGTAAAAAAAGAATAGCAAAATTAGCCGGATATTTTCAGATTATACTGGCGATAATCGGGTTTGCTGAAGTACTGAGGCGTTTTTTTGGTACAGAACTATTGCCGGATTTCAAAACTATGATCTACATTTCCATCCTGGCTTTGATCGCAAACGGAGTTTGTCTCTATTTGCTGAACAGATCGCAGAGTAAGGAAGAGGCCCATATGAAAGCCAGTATGATATTCACATCAAATGACGTCATCATCAACCTTGGTGTGATAACGGCAGGTCTCTTCGTCAATTGGCTGGATTCAAATAAACCCGACCTCATAATCGGGACCATTGTTTTTCTGTTAGTTATTCAAGGTGCCTTTAGGATTTTAAAACTTGGCAAATAATAAAAACCTGACAATAAAAGGAGGAGATTGTAACATTTTATCCAATTTAACTACAAATAGGCATGAAAAAAATAATTCTTATCAACGCGATCATTTGGGCAGCTATCATCCTGGTATCCTCTTATTTTTTCAAAGATGACCCTAATTTCTTTTATTTCTTCGGAATCCTTCTTGTAGGCTTTACCTTTATTAACAGCTTGCTTGCTAAATATGAGAATCCCGGGGTAAAACAAAAATGCGGTTAGGAGAGTTACCATTCATACGGTTTTCCTAATACTCCAGATTATCAATCCTTTTTTCTCTTATCATAATAAGGGTAAATTGGTTTTATGTTTATGGAAATGAACTCATTTCCTTATATTTAATCAATCATTCAATAATGCTAACTGCATTCAGAAATGGTGAATTTTAATTGTTAAATCAAACGATTAAGAAAACCCTCTTGAACAGAAAAGCAGTCCAGATCATCTTTCCAATAATCATTGCGATCACGATCTTTTCGCTTTGGGCAGGTTTCGCCCTCCTGGTCGTTAACAGGTATCTGTACCGGGATCTGCCGGGTTATACCATTGGTAAGATATGTATTTGGGAGTTTATCGCCCTCCTGATCTCTGCATTCCTCTCCTATCTAATTGTAAGATCCTGGGGCAATATCGATATCGGTTATGTGGATAACAAGATCAAACTGGTTCTCAACCCGAAATACGGCATATATTTCCTCCTCTATTTTATTATTGCAATTCTTGTGGGTATCTGGCAGTTTTTACTTTTCAGCCAGGGTTTTTGATCTCACCCTTGGTTTAACCGGGCGTCATCCTTAAGCCTGAATTCTTCAAAGCTCCTCGCAAAAGGTTCCTTCCTCCTTTTCAGTTTAAAAATGTTATCTTCAATTAAATTTTGTTCTATATGGACTCTGGTGCCCGTGCACCGTGGTAAAACTCTTGATTAACTTTATTCCAACCTATGCTTAAATTCTTCAGGAAGATCAGACGTGGCTTATTATCGGAGAAGAGAATTGGCAGATATATGCTTTATGCAACGGGGGAAATCCTACTGGTGGTGATTGGAATATTAATAGCCTTAGCTCTGAACAACAGGAATGAGCAAAGAAAGACAGAAGAGCAGGTTGAGGCGATCTTTTCAGAGATAATGGAAGAGCTGGTTTCAGACATAAAAGAAACCAGAATGCCAATGGCATACTATGCCCAAAGGGATTCAACTATGCATTTAGTGATTGCAGGCGAGGTGACTTATGAAGATTATGAAAAAGGAAGACTGCCCTGGATTAATAGTCTGCTCGATTTCTACAATGCAGTAAATCTCACTCAACACGCTTATGATAACCTGGTTGGGAATTTAGATGCTGTTTCTCCGAAATTCAGACCAGTAATCAAAGACCTGAACACCCTTTACCATTATAACAAGGATTATGTTGTTGAAGCGAATAATGATCTATCCGAGTTCATCGCGGAGCATCGATATCACGGTATGCGAAATTATCCATGGTTCTATGGAAGGAACAATGAAGAAAGAGAAAAAATAATCAAATACAAACTAGAGGACTTTCGATATAAAAACCTGGTCGAGGAATTTCGGATTTTGGGAACTGGTAATCAATTAAGGCAATCTATCGCCTACAGGCGAAAAGCGATTGAGTGCTATAAACAGATCGCAGGATTACTCAACAAACCCGCCGTGCATGAAAGTTTCAGTTTTGACACTGAGATCGCCGAAGTACTCCTTGGCGAGTGGTACGTTTTGGAGGACAGCAATTATAAATTCACCTATTTTATGAGGGATGAACGTCTTTTCGTTAAAAACAATTTCAATGATAATCAGTCTGAGGTTTTTTATGTAGCCCGTTATAATAAATTACTTGATAGTGGGATGAATTACGCAGCCATCATGAAAGAGAATGATGAAACCATTTTAAAATTCTATGACTACAGCCTGAAAAAAGTACATTAATGAAATGGTTTTGGTGAAACAGCTAGTTTTACCCCTGAACTGCTTCCCCAAGCCTTAACCTCGTTTAGCGATCCAATAATTTTTTCCATTAAATAAAAAACAATTCCGGAGCCACGACTCCGGAATTGCTTTTTGTTGATTAACTAGTTGATTTTCTGTTTACAGGAAAAGAGCCTGCAAACTTTATTTTACCTTATTGAAAGGTATTTTATGGATTACATTATTCTGCGTTCCAGACAAGTAAATATCACCTTTTTTTCCTACAGCCACTCCTTCAAAGCCCCATGTTGGAGGAGCACCCAGACCACCTTCAAATAGCTCGAGGTCTTCCACTATTACAGTCATATCTCCGGTACCCAGATCAATCCTGATCAAACGTTTAGCCCCTGTTTCAACCACCAGTAGTCTGCCATTGTTATCCAATGCCAGCCCTTCAGGGTTGGCCAGGCCTGTGGCGACAACAACAGGATCAGAACCATCAAATGATATTTTCCAGATATCTCCATTAGACCAGTCAGCAGCCCAAAGGGTTTCCCCGTCAGTAGCTAATCCGCTAGCGGCACCAAGTGGTAATATAAGTGAATTGTCAGATGCATAGACAACACCTCCTAGTCCGAAATCAGAAACTACGATATCGCCATTTACTCTAACGGCGTCTACCGGAACAGCCACATCATGGTATGCCTCAAGAACCCCGTCCTGGGCATTCCAAACCTGTACTGCTCCACTGAACCATGAAGACAATACCAGGTTGTCTCCATCTGCTGAAACGTTCATCGGTGTTATCATTGATCCAGGTCCCTGAGGAACTAGAAATCCCTTATATGTATTCTCCTGCTGGCCGCTGGTTCCGTTGAACTGTCTCAACCTGTATATATCAGCCTCGAACAGCATATCCTGGTTATTGGGGCCTTCCAAGACAGCCAGTCCCATTGGCACGATCATACCACCGGGGCTAATGTAACGAGCTTTTCCGCTGGAAAGGATCTCAGCCGCCCATCCCTCATCATTATTGGTCATATAGAGGCTGCCATCCGTGTCAAAGGTCATATTATCGAGGCCAGGCTGTAGCAAAGTCCATAGCTTTTTCTCGCCTGTTGCAGTATCGATGGTGAATAATTCACCCGTTTGGTCAAGTACATACAGCAATCCGTCCGGTCCGAATTTTGCGGCAGCCGGATTTACATATCCCGTAGACACAACCTGGGCAGCCCCGTCTGCAAAAGGATTGT
>JBFKFP010000229.1:0-3773 GCA_041618535.1 Flavobacteriaceae bacterium | reverse complement strand
TGGCCGAAGTAAGCCGTGAACAAAGGGCCAATGCCAAAACAGTGAACTTTGGGATTATCTATGGTGTATCGGCATTCGGATTGAGCAACCAGACAGATTTATCAAGATCTGAAGCCAAGGAATTGATAGACACTTATTATTCAACCTATCCCAAGCTCAAGGAATATATCAATAACCAGGTGGCCTTTGCCCGGGAGAATGGCTATGTTCAGACCGTACTCGGAAGAAGACGATACCTTAAGGACATCAATTCAAGAAATGCGGTTGTGCGGGGAGCAGCTGAAAGGAACGCGGTAAATGCACCCATCCAGGGAAGTGCGGCCGATATTATCAAAATAGCCATGATCAGGATATATGAAAAACTTGAAAAGCAGGGTCTTAAAACAAAAATGCTTTTACAAGTTCACGACGAACTCGTCTTCGATGCATACAAACAGGAATTGGAGGTGGTTAAAAGCCTGATAAAATCGGAAATGGAATCAGCATACGACCTTGCCGTGCCGCTAGTTGTGGACATGGATACAGGGTCAAATTGGTTAGAAGCCCATTAATGCGGGATTAATAGAAACAGACTGTTGCATGCGGTGGCCGTAAATCGAATCATTCCAGTAACCATCCAACTACGGGATTTATTAAAACTCATACTCCTTTGAATTCGTGGAAGCCCTAAAGCGCTAATCTGTAGGTAGCCTTGATCAGGAATGTGTTTTCCGGCCTTTGTTTTAATAACTGGCTGTTTATGATATCTCCGAAACTGTTATTGACATCCCCCAAACCGGTTATCCCCTGAGACCAGACAAGAAATAGCTCAGACCCCGGGATGTATTCCCATCTTATCACCAGATTAGAGCGAAACTGTACAAAGGCAAAATCAGGATTTCTAAAAGCATAGTCTGCATTGCCATCACGATCCTCGTCGATTGAATAAATCCCGTTGTTCAAACTTATCTGGTCGTTTTCGTACAACTTAACCCGTTCATCCAGATCTTCGGCGGTGGAATTATTCACATAATTAAAATTGTCGTATTTCGCTTTGAAAATAAACGGCTGACCGTAATATTGAATGGTAAGGTTGGGATTGATATTGTAGTTGACCCGGATGGTGGTAGTTAAAGCTTTATTGTCAATTCCGGCAAGAACATATCGAGGTGTGCCGTTAAAGCTGGTTTCCGTAACATATTGGGTTTTGTTGGGATTCTCCTCATATTCAAAATCGAGTGACATGCTAAGGGCATTAAGAGGTTGATATCGGAGCCGGACAACATAACGATTCAACGAGAAGTTATCCTGTTTCATCTGTGAATCGACATACCCCAGAGTAAGGCTTAACTTTTTTCTTCTGTCAGTTCCTGTAAACAAATAATAGAAGTTCTCCTCACTCCAACGCCATCGTGGGCCACCTCTTAAAACGACGTTTGAATAGATTCGCGGTTTATGTGCGGCACCAAATTCACTCCACCAATTGTTTTTCCAGTTGATGAAACCATTCATCTCATACTGAACCCTGTTATAATTGCCTTCAAAATCAAATTGACTGGTTTGATTAAAACCCAGGCTGGCTTCCCTGAACCAACTTGTCGGTTTTATCCAAAGTCGCCTGATGTTAAAATATTGTCTGATAAAATCAGCTTGACGTAGAAAACCTATGTCATTTAATTCTAATTCAGGTGACCTCCAGTGCATTCCGAAATTATAACGCCAAACACCACCACCGCCTTTACCCATTTCTATCTTTCCGCCAGTTCCTGAAAGGGAAGTCCTGCCAGGGTCAACCTCTACGTGATCAGCATCCACTCTTTGAAATAAATGTGTAATCGAGCGTTGTGTAAGCTCTATTGCCGCCTCACTGCCATTAACCTGGCTCATTACGAAGTTACCTTCAAGGTAGTATTTACGATCTTTCCAGTTATGCCTGAAATCCAGTCCACCCGAGTAGGCGCTTTTATGAAGATAATCAAGGTTATCTTCGATTTTTCTGTTAGTTGCCGTGAAGATTGCACCGATGAATGAATTCCTGTCATTAAAATCCTTCTGAACCCTGCTGACAAGATAATTGGTAAGTGGCTCTACAAGCTCTTCTCGAGCCTCTCCCCTTTCAGGCAAAGCGTTCAACACCTCTTCACGATCGTCCAGCCTGATTTCAGCAAATTCCTTGCTTGTCAAGCTTTCCAATAGTCCGATAGCCCAACCGTCTTTAGTCTTACCGCTGAATTTTGCCGCCCCCAAAATGGTGGTGAAATTGGGAATATCAGCATATTCCCCCTTGCTTCTTTCGGCAGTTGTGAATCCCTGAGGTGTTCTTCCTATCCGCCTCGAAAAAAAAAGATTATCTGTACCGCCCCCAATCCTGAAATCAAATACGTTTTTATTCTCAATAAAAAACGGCCGCCTTTCTTCGAAGAATATTTCAAAGCCATCCAATGCAATGGCCCCGGGGTCGGCATCTACTTGTCCGAAATCCGGGTTAATGGTCAAGTCGAGCGTGAGGTCGTTTGTCACACCGATCTTAGCATCAAGCCCCCCAGTTAGCCTGGGATCTGTACCATCGCGAAACGGATTACCTGCCTCGGCCTCATAAGTGTCGAGCTGCACGACGGTATAAGGCTGTATTTCAATCTGCTTTTGTGGCTTTAGGCCTTTCAAACCTCTTAATTCGCCGAACTCACTTACCCAGCCTGGTGGATTAGGAGGAACAGGCTGCCAGAGAGACATTTCTTCATTCTTGAAATATCGCCTCGTGGATTGAAGTCCCCATACCTGTTCTTTAGAGTTTCCAAATCGGAGCTGACTCAAGGGAATCCTGACCTCGGCGCTCCAGCCATCATCGTCAATTTTTGTTTCCAGGTACCAAATTGGATTCCAACTACTATCGTAACTGCCGTTATTGGATGCAAACTCATCGCTTTTGACCCCGGAAGCAGAAATGGTAAATGAAAAAGCGGTGCGATCGTCATTATAACTATCCAGGTTCACCGATACCCAGTCACCAGGGAAATCGTCCCGTCTACCCATGCGGCGTTCGATGGTTGAAGGGTCGGCCTGATAGCATTTAATTGCCAGGTATAAGTTTTTATCATCATAGATGATTTTTAATTTGGTCTGTTCCGAGGGAGGTGTGCCATTATCTGGCTGGAATTCGACGTAATCGCTGGTCCATTCCACGAGGTTCCAAACTTCTTCATCTATTATTCCATCTATATCTGGGGGAGATGACTGGCCTATGCTTTGAGTAGTATAAACCCGCTTGGGAAATTTGATCGGTTGGTCCTGACTAAAAAGGAATACATGCGAAAACACCAAAGCCAGGAAGCAACCAATATATTTGGACTTCATCAGGTCGGTTTTCCGTTTAAAGACTTTAAATTAATTAGGCTGTTACAAACTTTAGGCAGGTTTAATAAAAGATTAACGGAACTCAACCTGATTTAGGCTTTGAAACCACCTTTAACAGTGCAAAAATATTAATCCTTAACATTTGGTATTAAAATTTATAATCGTAAATTTGCAAACTCTTTTTAAAGAGGAACAATATAAATCGAATTGCCTAATCAGCAGTATAAGAAAAGCTTTTTAAAGTGGATACATTAAGTTATAAAACCAAATCGGCGAATAAAGCCACAGTAAACAAGGAATGGGTTCTTGTGGACGCCGATGGTCAGTCGCTTGGCAGATTGGCTTCCAAAGTCGCTGTTCTATTGAGAGGGAAGCATAAACCAAACTTCACTCCTCATGTAGATTGCGGTGATAATGTTATAGTGATCAATGCCGAAAAG
>JBFKFP010000228.1:0-3781 GCA_041618535.1 Flavobacteriaceae bacterium | reverse complement strand
TATCAGAAGGCAATTCAATCCGCCTCCAAGATCAGGAAGAGCATTCGGGAAGATATCACGGTGAGATACGCCTACTACGCCTCTGACAACCCTCTGGAAACTGGCAGCACCCTGGCTTCAGGAGGTTTAGGCACCACAGGAGTAAAACCGACGTATTTGATCACGGATAAGATTTTAAAACAGATATTCAACTGACCATTATGTCCAAAGAAATTCAACCTAACAAAATAGAGCCCAGCGACGAGATCGACCTGGGGCAGCTTTTTACTCTGATCGGAAAGGGGTTTAATCGTATTTTCAGAGGATTTTTAAACATTTTTCTCTATCTGAAAAACAATTTTATCATCCTCACAGTGCTTGTCATAGTCGGAGTATTACTTGGCTTGGGCCTGAGGCTGATCGTGGGAGTGGAAAAGAAACTGGACGTCATCGTTACCCCGAACCTGGATACCAAGAACTACCTCTACAATGTGATCGAGGAGATACAGGCAGATATCAAGGCGAAAGACACCATCTTTTTTAGTTCTCTCGGAATGGATCTAGAGAAAATGGACGGCTTTAAGATCGAAATCAATCCCTTAAAAAAACAAAATTCTTCCGGAGTGGAGGAGGAAATGAAGTTTTTAGAACTCTTAAAGGATTTTGAGAACAATGGCGCCATTACAGACATCCTCAGGGGAGAATTGCAGGACAAGACTACCAAAGATGAGCGGATTACCTTCTTCTTCAAGGATGATGAGATTGGGGAAGACTACGCACAAAAGATCATAGCGTATATCAACTCTAATCCGTTTTATAATGACCTTTTAAAGGTGTATAATGAGAACGCCCAAACGAGGATAGCCCAGAATGATTCACTGATAAGGCAGGTGGATGTTCTCATCAACAACTATACAAACAAGATGCTTAAAGAGCAGGCAACAACAGAGGGGCGGTTGGTTCTTGAAAACCAGGAACCTTTAAATATTCCATCTTTGTTTTCCTTGAAAAACAGTTTGATCCAGGACACGGAATCCAAAAAGCTCGAACTGGAAAGACGTCAGGATGCCATCACAGTGGTCAGTTTCGGAAAACCCCATCAGGTTCAAAAACCCTTATTCCAAAAGAAAATTGCCTGGGTTCCCCTGGTTCTTGTGGGAATCTTTTTTCTTTTTTCAATCATGAAATATTTGAATCGAAGGGCAAAGGAATTGCAGATTAATTAATCTACGGGGATGAGTAAAAAAATAGTAATTACCGGAGGTGCAGGATTTATAGGCTCCCATGTTGTGCGCAGATTCGTAAAGCACTATGCGGATTATCACATTTATAACTTGGATGCACTCACGTATGCCGGCAATTTGGAAAATTTAAAGGATGTTGAAGGAGCCTCAAATTACACCTTTATCAAAGGGGATATCACGGATGAGGAATTTATTAGCAATCTATTTGCTGAGCACGAAATTGACGGGGTTATTCACCTGGCTGCTGAGTCTCACGTAGACCGATCCATCACGGATCCACTGGCATTTGTCAGGACTAATGTAATGGGCACTGTGAACCTGTTAAACGCCGCCCGGAACTCCTGGAAAGGTCAGGAAAATAATAAGCGATTCTACCATGTAAGTACGGATGAAGTCTACGGCAGTCTAGGGGCAGATGGATTCTTTACCGAACATACTCCCTATGATCCCAATTCTCCCTATTCCGCATCCAAAGCTAGTTCTGATCATTTTGTAAGGGCTTACGGGGAAACTTATGGCCTGCCCTACGTGATTTCAAACTGCTCTAATAACTATGGGCCCTACCATTTTCCTGAAAAATTGATCCCCTTGTTCATCAATAATATTATCGAAAACAAACCGCTGCCAGTTTATGGCGATGGTAAATACACTCGTGATTGGCTTTATGTTGAAGACCATGCTGCTGCCATCGATTTGGTATTCCATCAGGGTAAGAATCACGAGACTTACAATATTGGCGGATTTAACGAATGGCAGAATATCGATTTGGTACGACTTTTATGTCGCTTAATGGATAATAAATTGAATAGGGAAAAGGGAAGTTCTGAAAAACTGATTACCTATGTAAAGGACAGGCCCGGACACGATCTCAGATATGCCATTGACGCCACCAAGATCAACAAAGATTTAGGATGGAAGCCGTCTGTTACCTTTGAACAGGGCCTGGATAAAACTATAGACTGGTATCTGCAAAACCAGGATTGGCTGCAGCATGTTACTTCAGGAGCATACCAGGAATATTACCGGGAACATTACGAAACCTAGATTAAAGAATAATGATTTTATGAAAGGGATTATACTAGCTGGAGGTTCAGGCACTCGCCTACATCCAATAACGCTGGCAATAAGTAAACAGTTGATGCCTGTATATGACAAGCCCATGATCTATTACCCTCTGTCTACCCTTATGTACGCCGGTATTCGGGAGATCCTGATTATTTCGACACCTAAAGACCTCCCTCTTTTCAAGGAATTGTTGGGGTCCGGAAAAGAATATGGCTGCAGTTTTTCCTATGCTACACAAGAGCACCCAAAAGGACTAGCGGAGGCATTCCTTATTGGATCAGATTTTATTGGAAATGATAAAGTCGCATTGATACTGGGAGACAATATTTTTTATGGTTCGGGTCTGGCAAAACTCTTGCAATCGAACAATGACCCCGATGGGGGAATAATATATGCATATCGGGTAAACGATCCTGAACGCTATGGTGTGGTGGAATTTGACGAGGATGGCAAAGCCATTAGTATTGAAGAAAAACCAAAGAAACCAAAATCCAATTACGCGGTACCCGGCATCTACTTCTATGATAATGAAGTCGTTGAAATAGCACGGAATATTCGTCCCAGCGACAGAGGTGAGCTCGAGATCACCGATATTAACAAGGAATATTTAAAAAGGAATAAGCTGAATGTAAGTATCCTTGATCGAGGTACAGCCTGGCTGGATACCGGAACCTTTGAATCTCTGATGCAGGCAGCCCAATTCGTAGAGGTAATTGAGCAGAGACAAGGGCTTAAAATAGGGGCTATTGAGGCGGCCGCATATGAAATGGGTTATATAGACAAAGATCAATTTAAAAGGCTTACCAAATCACTCATGAAGAGTGGTTATGGGAAAAATTTATTGGGAATTTTGAACAAGGGTAAATGACCGTAACAGAGACGAAGCTCAAGGGGTGTTTTATCCTGGAGCCAAAAATATTCAAAGATGAACGCGGGTATTTTTTCGAAAGTTTCAATGTTGATGTTTTTGAAAGAGAAATTGGCAGGAAGATCAACTTTGTACAGGACAATCAATCATTCTCAAAATACGGCGTAATCAGGGCCTTGCATTACCAGATTGGAAAACATGCCCAGGCAAAACTAGTTCGCGTACTTAGGGGAAAGGTCTTGGACGTGGCGGTTGACCTCAGAAAAGACTCTCCTACCTTCGGACATCATATTTCGGTGGAATTATCCGCTGAAAACCAGAAACAGCTTTTTATACCCAGGGGATTTGCTCATGGATTCGTTGTTTTAAGTGAAAGCGCTGATTTTTTTTACAAATGCGATAATTTTTATAATCCGCAATCAGAAGCAGGAATAATTTATGATGACCCAAATTTGAATATAGATTGGGTACTCGATACAAAAGAACATATTCTTTCTCCAAAGGACGCTGAATTGCCAAATTTAAAAAACGCAATTCTATGAAAAACATACTAATTACAGGCGCAAACGGACAGCTCGGAAGAGCCATTCAACAATACTCTGGAAAGCTGGTCGGTGCTCATTTC
>JBFKFP010000227.1:0-3826 GCA_041618535.1 Flavobacteriaceae bacterium | reverse complement strand
GCCTGAGAATTAGCAAAACGGAGGAAGCTCCCAAAATTGACGGAAGACTTGATGACTCCGTATGGCAGTTTGCGGAGCAAGCCACAGATTTCGTTCAGTTTCGCCCTGAGATGGGTGTTGCTCTCGGCCCCAACAAGAAGACTATAGTAAAAATGACCTATGATGATGACGCCATTTATATCGGAGCCCATCTTAAGGATAATCCAGAAGACATACAACGCCAGCTCACAAGCAGGGATAATTTTGGAAATTCCGATTTCTTCGGGGTAATCCTGAATCCAAACAATGATGCACAGAACGATATTGAATTTTTCGTCTTCAGTTCAGGTACTCAGGCCGATGCCGTAGCCAGCCCCGATAACGGGGAGGATTTTGGCTGGAACGCGGTTTGGGACAGTAAAGTAACGATAGTTGAAGATGGATGGGTGGTTGAAATGAAAATTCCCTATGCCGCACTGCGTTTTTCAAACGATCCGGTCCAAACCTGGGGTCTTCAATTTCACCGAAGATTCCGTATTGATAATACTCAATATTCATGGAATGCGATAGACAGGACAAAGGGAAACGTAGGCCTTTATCATGGTGAACTTAAGGGCATTGAAAATATAAAACCCCCAACAAGGCTGAGTTTCTATCCCTTCGTCTCATCTCTTCAAAAATCTTATGAAGGCGACAACCATAGTGATTACAGCATCGGGCTCGATCTGAAATATGGACTGACCGAAAATTTCACCCTGGACGCTACTCTTATCCCGGATTTTAGTCAGGCAGGTTTTGATAATCTCGTCCTGAACCTCGGGCCCTTTGAGCAGACCTTTTCGGAACAGCGACAATTTTTTACCGAAGGGGTAGATCTGTTTAACAAAGGTAACCTGTTCTTCTCGAGGCGAGTAGGCAACGCACCTACAGGAACTGTCGAATTAAGTGGATCGGAAAGGATAAAGAACTTTCCAACCGAAGTCAAAACCCTAAATGCCTTAAAGGTTTCAGGGCGTACCAAAAAGGGTCTTGGAGTTGGTTTTTTTAACGCTCTTACAGCAAAGGCCGAAGCAGTTATTGAGAATACCCAGAGTGGTGAGATAAGGAAGGAAGTTGTGGAGCCTTTAGCAAATTACAATATCCTGGTTATCGACCAACAATTTAACAGGAATTCCTCTGTAAGCCTAATCAATACAAATGTTGTAAGAAGCGGGGAATTCAGGGATGCCAACGTTACCGGCCTGCTTTTCGACATCTCGAACAAATCAAATAAATACAACTTCAGCGGTGAAGGTAAAACCAGCAGATTAAACCTTGCTGGTGATGACCAGATAGGTTATAGTGCTAGGATCTCTGCCGCCAAGGTCTATGGGAAATACAGGGCCAGAATTGGATATACCATGGCCGATCGCCAATACGATATCAATGACCTTGGTCTGCAGTTCAGGAATAATTTCAGCAATTTCTTTTATAATGCATCATACCGGATCTTTGAGCCAACAAAGCGATTGAATAATTTCAGCGTCTCCACCTGGGGAAACATCAACCGGCTTTTCGATCCCAATGTTTACACGGGCAACAGTATTGGAGTTAATGTTAATGGCCAGACCAAAAGCCTGCATTGGTTTGGTGGAAACATCAATACTCAGATCGGCAAGCAATACGATTATTTTGAACCTCGAGATACCGAGAACAACAGGTTTTTTATCTATGAGAATTGGCTTAATGGGAATGTCTGGTTAGATACAAACAATAATAAACGCCTGTCTTTTGGCGGAAATGCCGGGTTTGGAACCCTTTTTGAAGAAGGCCGTGATCTGTTCAATTATTGGCTTGGATTCTCACCTACTATGAGGTTCGACGATAAGTTCAGAATGAGTTATAACCTGAATTATCAAGACAATAAAGGTAACCGCGGATTTGTCACAAATACAGACAACGATATTATCTTCGGGCAAAGGGATCAGCAAACCGTCACCAACAGCATCTCCGGCAGCTATAATTTCAGTCCGCTGAATGCACTTACCCTGACTTTCAGGAATTACTGGACTACCGTAACTTACGACTACAGCCTTTATTCCCTGCAAGACAATGGCAGGCTCGATGTTAATTCGGGATACAACAAAGAGAACATAGGATTTGACCCGGATATCAACTTTATGACTTGGAATCTCGACCTGCGCTATGCGTGGCAATTTGCACCGGGAAGTCAGCTCATCGCCCTTTACAGAAACCAGTTGTTCAATTCAACCACCGAATCTGAAAACTCGTATTCAGGAAGTTTGAGCAGCTTATTCGACCGGCCTATTGAGCATACGTTTTCACTTCGGCTGATTTACTTTATTGACTACAACAATTTGAAGGGACTGTTCCAGAGCAAAAGTGCGATTTAAATCTTGTCTAAACAGTTTAATTTAGTAATTTCAGGCCAAGATTTCTCAAAATGATCAAGGCCAGGAATATTCATAAATACTTTGGTACTCTTCATGTCCTGAAAGGTGTTGATCTGGATATAAAAGCCGGTGAAATAATATCCATAGTGGGTCCTTCTGGTGCCGGTAAAACCACCCTGCTTCAAATTTTAGGCACCCTCGACAAGGCCTCGGTCAAAGATTCATTTGAACTGAAGATAAATGACCATACTGTCAATGGACTTTCTGACAGGGAACTGGCAAGAATCAGGAATGAGCAACTCGGTTTTATATTCCAATTTCATCAACTGCTTCCGGAGTTTACCGCCCTTGAAAACGTAATGATTCCGGGGCTGATAAAAGGTATGAACAAAGGGGAAGCCGAAAACAAGGCTAAACAACTCCTCGATTATCTAGGACTTACCCACCGGTACACACACAAACCCGCTGAGCTATCCGGAGGTGAACAACAGCGTGTTGCTGTGGCAAGAGCGTTGTTGAATAATCCAAAAGTCATTTTTGCGGATGAGCCATCGGGCAACCTGGATTCAGAATCTGCAGAAAAGCTGCATAAATTATTTTTCAAGCTAAGAGATGAGTTTGGTCAGACCTTTATCATCGTTACCCATAACGAGGAACTGGCCAATATGGCCGATCGAAAGCTAACTATGGTAGACGGAAGAATTTTAGACGTCCAGTCTGAATATAATAAGATCAATTGAAGTGAATTTGAATAAAGAGGAATTAAAAGAATTTCTTGAAGAGAAGGTAACATATTATAACACCGTGGCATTTGTGGATTCTGATCCCATTCAGGTGCCTCATTATTTTGATTCAAAGGAGAACATCGAAATAGCTGCTTTTCTCACTGCCTGTATCTCATGGGGAAATCGGAAAAGCATAATCAATAATGCCTTCAATATTATTTACCGAATGGAATTTTCACCTTACGAGTTCGTCATGAGCCATTCACAGGAGGATCTCAAGGCATTAAATGGATTTGTCCATCGTACATTTAACGAAGACGATCTGAAGCAATTCGTGATAAGTTTGAAACATCTTTATTCAAATCATAACGGATTGGAGGGTATTTTCAATACATATGCAGAGCCCGATTCACTTCAATTTGCCATACATAAACTCAAACATCACTTTTTTGAGATCCCGCATCTCAGGCGGTCTTTAAAGCATATTTCCGATCCACTGAAGAATTCGGCAGCCAAACGAATAAATATGTTCTTGAGATGGATGGTAAGGTCTGATGCCGCTGCCGTGGACTTCGGGCTTTGGAAATCGATAAGCCCGGCCCAATTATCATGCCCCCTGGATGTTCATACCGGTAATGTAGCCAGGAAGTTAGGGCTTCTCAAACGCAATCAGAATGACGCCAAAGCAGTAAAGGAACTGGATGCGGCCTTAAGAGAACTAGATCCTGC
>JBFKFP010000226.1:0-3833 GCA_041618535.1 Flavobacteriaceae bacterium | reverse complement strand
TCCTACCGGATCAGTCAATATTTCACCAGAGGATGTTTACCTGAGCGGCAGTGATAATTGCGGGTCCGTCCACCTAGTCAGTGTGATTCCCAATTCCTTTGATTGTACGAATTCAGGTCCCAATACAGTTACCCTGACGGTAACGGATGTAAACGGAAATCAGAGCAGCTGTACGGCTACAGTTACTGTTGAGGACAATGTTCCGCCGGTAATCAGCTGTAATCCTATTACAGTGGACCTTCCTGAGGATGGCGTTGGCAGCACCTATCATCTGACCGAGACTGATATAGAGGCCATTGCGGCCGGTTCAACCGACAATTGCGGCATAGCTTCTTTGTCAGTATCTCCGAACAGTTTTACATGCGAGGAAGAGGGAGAGAATACGGTAACCCTCACAGTCATTGATATACACGGAAATGAGTCTACTTGTGAGACCACTGTTACAGTCAATGGACTGATCCCGGAATTAACGATCACAGAAGGACCGCTGCCAGAATTTTGCCAGGGTGAACTGTTGGTGCTGACCGTTGATAGCACCGAGCCTGTAGCTACCTATGAATGGACAACAGGTGAGACCACTTCATCCATTGAGGTTGGCGGCGACGGAATCTATGGTGTGACTGTCACTTCAATAACCGGATGTGAGGTTTACGCAGAGTACGAGGTCACGGGCTTTGATCCTGAAATCCTTTTGTCTGCCTATACAATTGTTGCGGCTGAAGAGGCTTTCCTGAATGGGAACAATATTGTAGAGACAGGTGCAGTAGGGGCTACCCAGCTGGGTACGGGACAGATTAAAGTACACCAGGCCAGTACCATCGTTGGTTTCGCCAAGGCAGAAAACTTCAATTTGAACCAGGGAAGTACCATTGGGCAGCAGGTTTATGGCCCGGCCGATGTTGATATTCCGATCTTTTTGTTCAACACCCTCTCTAATGCCGGCAGTCCTGATGCCCAGGTGAATGCCAGCCAGTCCCTGACCCTGACAGGCAGTGTTTATGATGTGGTGACAGTGCGGGAAGATGCCACAGTTACGTTTACCGAGGAGAATGTGTATGTCAATCAATTGATCACATTTGAAGGAGCTTCGATTGAATTTGACGGCTGTGCGAATGTGTATATCAATGAAGAGTTCAAATTGGCGAAGGGAGGAACTATCAACAGTGCGAACAATCACATCGTCTTTTATGTGAACGAAAATGTGATCATAGAAAGGGGGTCTGAGGTAAATGCCAATATCTTTGCGAACAACTATCAGATCCTGGCCAAAGGGGCTAATGGAAATGGTAACAACGAACCTGAGCCCACATACATGACAGGTTTGTTTATAGCAAACAGGGTACATGGAAGCAAGAATGTGATCTGGAATGCGAGCGATGTATGTGATCCTTGTTCAGCAGGAACAGGAGGTAGCCCGGCACCAGCTCCTGAGGCTGAAACTATCTTCGACGTCAATTTCTGGCCAAATCCATCTGAAACAGTGTTCAATCTTGAAATGATTACTCTTAATCAAAAAGATGAAATTTATATTCAGGTGCACGATATGAATAATAAACTTATTTTAATAGATACGTTTAATTTCGATGCTGTTTATCAATTTGGAGAAAAATTGGAATCCGGAGTTTACATCGTGAGATTGACCCAGGGAAGAGATTCTAAGGTCGTAAGACTTGTTAAATATTAATTTAATAATGATATCATTAAAAGAAAGAGCCTTAAATGAAGGCTCTTTCTCTTTTGCAAGAAGTTTTGCTCAAAGTCTAAGGTCTGGAAGATCTATTCTTTGGGCTGCTTTTTTTTTTCAAGTTCATGATTTTCAATATCCCAGCCAATTGAGGATTTTAATCAGGTTGATTCTTTAAAACTTAGATCTCATAAACAGGTGAAGCTTTAATAATGCAAATTTTTTATGCAGGTGAAAAACAAGTTAATAAGACGCCCTTTTCTTGGCTCCGCGTTTTTCCATAATCCAGTAGACCAGAAAAAGGATACCCGGGATAGCCAGCATCATAATTGCGGGATCGGCTATGAGGTCAGGCCTTACGACAGATAGCCCGATAAACCCCAGGGTTGAGATGATACCACCAACTGCGGGCCACTTGAGCGCTAACAGCAGGCCTATCAATGGCAGTACCGGAAAAAATGCAAAGGTGATCATCTCCTGAACAGAGTCCAGGCCTGCCTGGCCTGAATCACCGTCAAGCAGATCTGCAAGTAAAAAGAATAATATAAACCCGATCTCGAGAATGGCCAGGATCCTGGCTATCCATAGTAAAGCATTGGTAATCTTGATTGAAACAGACATAAGAATCTGTGTTTATAAGGCAGAGAAAGAAAATGGTTAGCTTATCCTAAAGGTAGTGAATTTAGTTCAACCCCAATCTTTAAAATCATGCCCGGTCCTTTCTTCCCTTTTTTTGAATTAAATTTGATCCATGCATAAAGCCGGATTTGTAAATATTATTGGTAATCCCAACGTGGGGAAATCAACCCTGATGAATGCCCTGGTGGGTGAGAGGCTGTCGATCATTACCTCAAAGGCCCAGACCACGCGTCATCGTATTATGGGTATACTGAATGGTGATGGTTTCCAGATCGTTTTTTCTGATACTCCAGGAATTATCAAACCCGCCTATGATTTGCAGGCATCTATGATGGATTTTGTCAAATCGGCCCTGGAGGATGCCGATTTGCTGATTTATATGGTTGAAATAGGCGAAAAAGGTTTGAAGGATACAGCCATGTTTAATAAGATCAAATCATTAAGAATCCCGCTTCTTCTTTTAATCAATAAGATTGATAAATCGGATCAGCAAACATTGGAAAAGGAGGTAGAATATTGGGGTGATCTCCTGCCTGATGCTGAGGTATATCCTATTTCTGCCCTTGAAGGGTTCCAGGTAGATACAGTGTTGGAGCGAATTATTGAACTCTTGCCCGAATCTCCGCCGTTTTTCCCGAAGGACCAGCTTACCGATAAGCCTGAACGATTCTTTGTAAATGAAATAGTCCGTGAAAAGATTCTTTTGAATTACAAAAAGGAGATTCCTTATGCGGTCGAGGTTGAAACTGAGACATTTGAAGAGTCGGACTCCCTGATTAGGATAGGCTCGGTCATCATGGTTGAAAGGGAGACTCAAAAGGGTATCATCATTGGCCATAAGGGAAGCGCCCTGAAAAAAGTTGGTGTGCAGGCGCGGGAAGATTTGGAAAAATTCTTCGGAAAGCAAATTCATATAGAATTGTTTGTTAAAGTGAACAAGAACTGGAGAAGCAACGACAGGCAGCTCAGGCGTTTTGGTTATTCCGGTTAGCGATTGCCTTATCGTCCAGAAAGTACATCCACCATAAACCAGTGCAGCTGATGCATCTCATCTTTTCCTGCTGCCCTTCCCAATCGTCCGGCGAAGTAGAGTACAAACCACAAGACAACCATCATTAAAGTGAGAAACAGTTGAATGGCGAAGTCGCCATCCAGTCTCCAATTGGTGTATGCCCATATACCAAACCCGATGAATAATCCGGCAACAATAAAATGGAGAAACATGAACATGGTCCATATAGTGGGATTTGGACCAAACAGCCCGTGAAGAACCGATTTTCCGGTTTCAAATTCAAGGATCTCAAGATGCAGCTGGGGCGACCAGAAATGTTGCCTCAGCCTAGGAACCTTAATAAAAACATGATCATCAACCCTCGTGACAACGAAATCGTTTTGTGTCTTCATAGCCTCCTCAAATAATTTTAAAAGATCTTCTTTCGGATGATCGAATTCCATCTTGAATCTCGGACGGAGAACTATTTCATTAGGAAGCGACATATGCTTTATTATG
>JBFKFP010000225.1:0-3836 GCA_041618535.1 Flavobacteriaceae bacterium | reverse complement strand
AGATAGATCAATTTTCAAAAGGGCTCCCGCTTTATCATCTCCAGGCTCAAAAAGCCAGCCACCTACCCAGAGTAATCCGTCTTTGGTTTGAAGGTGACTCCAAAAATGATTATAGGGGAGCTTATTGATCCCTTTTTCTTCTATCCCAAAGTGCATAACTGTTTTGCCCTCAGGATCATAACGGTTAATGCCATTCCCGATGGTGCCAATCCAGATAAAACCTTTAACATCTTCAACAATAAATCGGATGTGATCAGCTCCATATCTAAGTCCTTTTACAGCAGGGCGACTCAGCCGTTCGGGATGACTAGGGTCATAGGTGTATCTAATGAAAGTGCCGGTTTCCCTGTTCATTATATGCAGACCATCTTCAGCGGTACCCACCCAGAAATTACCCTTACTGTCTTCAAGTATAGCGGTCACTCGGTTGTCCAGAAGACTGTTTGGATCAGGAGAATGGGAATATCTCTTTACTTTTTTGGTCTTAATATCAATTTGATACAAACCACCTTCTGACATGTTTCCAAAATAAAATGGATTTCCAACCCCAGCCCATAAGGTACCTGAACGATCTACATACAATACCCTGACCTCTCCTAAGCTCAGTATTTTTTCATCAGCGCTATTGCCGAATACACTTTGAAATTGATTTGTTTTCGTATCGAAATAATCAAGACCTTCCAGCGTACCAATCCATAAACCGCCATCATGGTCCTGAACAATCGATTTTATGGCGTTCGATGCGACGCTCCCGGGGTCTCCTCCCTTATGTTGAAAATAAGCGTGAGTTTCGGTAACAGGGTCAAATCGAATCAAACCTCTATTTTTACTCCCTATCCAGATAATGCCATCTCTGTCTGTGTAAATACACTCTAAATTAATCGAGTTGATATCGTCTTTTTCAACTGAGATGTGAGAGTAATCAATAAAGTTTTCCCCATCGTATTTAATAAGTCCCTCGCTGGTCATCCATATATTTCCTTGATGATCCTGGGTCATGCCGGAAATTGTAGATAGCTTATGTAGAGGTGGAAAAGTTACGCTGGTAATTTCCAGTTCTTGGGATCGGATCCCAAAAATGACCAGGAACAATAAACAAAAGAAGTGTATTTCATTCTTCATGACCCGCTATTTTTCTCGATTGGAAGTGAGATGATCATGGTCGTTCCTTTTCCTTCATCACTTTCGACTATTAAACTTCCCCCGTGCCCTTTGGTCACAATATCATAGCTCATGCTAAGGCCCAGGCCAGTTCCTTGCCCCGTGGGTTTAGTGGTAAAAAAGGGCTGGAAGATCTTTTCCCGGATAGATTCCGGGATGCCATTGCCGTTATCTTTTACAGATATCTCTACCCCCTTCTCTTTTCTACGGGTGATCACGGTCACCGTGGGGGTATATCCCTCCCCTGCCTTTTCCTTTTTCTCCTTTACCACGTGGAACGCATTGGTGATCAGGTTGAGGATCACGCGGCCTATTTCCTGGGGAACAACCCTTACTTTACCGAGGGATTCGTCAAACTGGGTCTCCAGGGTGGCGTTAAAACTCTTGTCCTTGGCTCGGAGCCCGTGGTAGGCCAATCTGAGGTACTCGTCTGCAAGGACATTGATGTCTGTAGGTTCCTTTTCCCCCGTACTGGCCCGGCTGTGCTGCAGCATCCCTTTGACGATCCCGTCTGCTCGTCTTCCATGGTGGTTGATCTTGTCCAGGTTCTGTACGATGTCTTCGGCCAGGGCTTTGGCCTCCTCTACATCGCCCTTTTGTATTTCTTCCAGCATCTCTTCTATGAGCTCCTTGCTCACTTCAGAGAAGTTGTTTACAAAGTTCAAGGGGTTCTGGATCTCATGGGCGATACCGGCGGTAAGCTCACCCAATGACGCCATCTTTTCGGATTGGATCAGTTGGGCCTGGGTGGCTTTTAACTTGGAATAGGCTTTTTCGATTTCCCGTGCATGGGCCAGTTCCCTGTCTTTAGTTTTTTCCCGTTCCTGCCGTAAAACTTTTGCTTTTTGAAAGCGATGGGTGGCCCATACCGCCAGAGCAAATAACAAACCATAAATGCAGTATGCCCACCAGGTAAACCACCAGGGAGGCCTTACTTTAAATGAAAGCGAGTTTGCCAAGGTCTCGCCATAAATATCAATTACCTTAAAAGTAAAGTTGTAATCCCCAGGTTTTAATTTATAGTAAGATATTTTTTCTTCTTTTCTAGCCTCTCGCCATTGCTCATCATAGTTTTCCAATTTGTATTGAAAAGTGGTATTTCTGAAGCTGGTATCAAAGTTTACATAGCCAAGTGTCAGTATGATATTGTTCTGATTATGACTGAAAATGAGCTGATTTTCTTGTGCCCTTTCTGAAATGGGCATTAACTTCCCATCCATCCTAAAACTGGAAATAAAGGGCTTTTTGTCCACATCCTTGCTTTTCTCCAGTTCTTCAGGGCGAAATTTTATATAACCCGGTCCATCCTTTCCCATATATAGGTTTCCATTGGAAGATTTGTAAATGGTGGAGGTGTTGGGAAACGGTACACCCCATATTTCACTTAGCATGAATGCTTTATTTGAAACCATGTCATATTTTATAAGGCCTTTCAGGTTTGACAGCCAAAGGATTGAATCTCTTGTTCTTGAAATTCCAAAGATCTGAGTATCTTCATTTAGAAGTCCTGTTTGATCTTTGACCAAACTGAAGCGATCCTTTATACGATCATATTTATGAAGCCCGCCCTGATTGTTCCCTATATAAAGGTGATTATATTCATCCTCATAAATTGTGTTTACCCAATCCAGTGAATCTTTCCTTACCGGGTAATCTACAACTTCATTTGTGCTTAAATCTAATCGTTTCAGACCATCGTCCCTAAAACTTAACCAAATGACGTTTTTGGAATCGATGAATATTTTGGTACAATTGGGGTTCGAAATAGACCTATCTAGGGTGCTTAAAGGAATTTCGGTAAACTTTTCTTGCTTTTTGTGAAATAAATAAAGCCCGTTTCTTGCACCAACAATAAGGCTGTCCGCACTAATAAATTCCAAGGTGTTTAATTGGTTGCCCTGTCCGGGAGAGGCTTTTTTATCAATGAAAAATGATTTTAATAAGTTGGTTTCAGGGCTATAAAAGAACAACCCTCTATTACTTGAAATCCAGAAATTACCTTTTTCATCTGTGACGATATCAGATAATATTGCCTGGTTGGAATCATTGAATTGAAATACTATTTTTTCATTCCCAAGGTTATCTACCTGTACCAAATTACTCCCAGAGGTCATATAGATATTTCCTGCATTGTCTTCTATAAAGGACTGAATGCGGCCCATACCAAGCTCCCCTTCAAATAAGCCAATCGGAGATAGATCAATTTTCAAAAGGGCTCCCGCTTTATCATCTCCAGGCTCAAAAAGCCAGCCACCTACCCAGAGTAATCCGTCTTTGGTTTGAAGATGGCTCCAAAAGTGATTCCAAGGAAGCTTTCTGACTCCTTTTTCTGAAGTGCCGAAATGACTAACGGTCTTGTTCAAGGGATCATATCGGTTAATACCATTACCTATTGTGCCGATCCATATAAACCCTTTAATATCCTCAACAATAAAACGAATATGATCTGCTCCATAGTGAAGTCCTTTCACGGGAGGGCGACTCAACTTTTCAGGATTGCGCGGGTCATAGGGATATCGCGTAAAGACTCCGGTTTGCCTGTCCATTATGTGTAAACCATCTTCAGCCGTACCCACCCAGAAATTACCCTTACTGTCTTCAAGTATAGCGGTCACTCGGTTGTCCAGAAGACTGTTTGGATCAGGAGAATGGGAATATCTCTTTACTTTTTTGGT
>JBFKFP010000224.1:0-3899 GCA_041618535.1 Flavobacteriaceae bacterium | reverse complement strand
GGTTGTGAATATATGCCTTTCCTGCACGGTTTAAGGGCTTTAACAGATTACTTGAATGGTAATATCTATTACAAGGTAAATTATCCCGATCAAAATCTGGACCGGGCTAAAAACCTGTTTCATTTCACCAATATTGTCGAAGCAAAATCAACTGAAATCAAAAAGATCTTGAATCTATTCAAAAAATAAAGCACAACCGCAGTTGTGCTTTATTTAATCAGAAAAGTGGATTAATCACCACTCATTTCTTTGTTATATACCCATATCTCGTCCCACCAGTTTCGGAAGGTGGCGTCTCGCATGCTGAGGTGACTCTGCCATGAATTATCATTGGCCTTTTCATAAGCCTCACGGAAATTGCCCCGACCTTTATCAAACTCGGTCCAGTTTTTCCAAAAGGAAATGGTAGCAAAGTGCCGGCCAATATCAATACCTTGAATAAAGTCATTACTGTAAATACCCCAAGGAGCTTCGCCCTCAAGTGCTTTCACCGCCTTGCTCACCCTTTCGAAAAAGGTTCCCAAATTATGCCCTTGTCCGGGATTCACTTCCCATATCCTCAAGAAGAGAATGGGATGGGTTACACTTTCAGACTGAAGCATTGACGTGTTCTGAAAATCAGCATTCCAGGCACTCCAATATTCAATGGTCTGGATCTTCTTGATATTTGGCATTACATTGTTTGACCAGTCGGCATCATGACCTCCTTCAGATGGCCTGGCATCCATATGCCTGTACATCATAGGCCCCATACTCCAAATTAGGTTATTGGCATTCGGACCGGAAGAAATATTGAAAACTGAGGCTTTGTAAACTCCATTGGCATGATACTTCTGGTTATGGGCCCTCATAGCTTTGGTCAATGCAGCAAGTTTGGCATTGTCTGGAGTGATCATAATGTTCTCCCACATTGTGTAAGAGTCATCCTGAGCTTGAATTGATTGGCTGAAGCACATAGCTATAGCCATCAACATAATCGTTGAAAAACGTTTAATAATCATTTGATTGGTTTTGGTTGGTTAATTAATCTCTGTTTGGTAAAAAAAAATTCGTGAATACGAAAAACGGTAATATAATAGACACTAAAAGAGAGTGTACTAAGATAAAGATCTCATTTGGAGACTCATAAATATACAAAAAAAAATAAGGCCTTATTTTAAGGCCTTCGCAGGAGAAGAAATTTATTTATTCCAGGGTTTCAAACGCTATGGGTTGTTCAATGTTTCAACGTCATAACCTTCATGTTTCCACTGGGTAATGCCACCATCAAGATCATAGATCTTAACAAACCCGGCATCAACCATTTTCTTACTGCATCTGGCTGTACGACGGCCTGATTTGCAATAAACAATTACAGGCTTACTTTTATCTAATTCTTCAATGTCCTTATCAAAGGTCTTGGAGAAATAGTCAATATTTTGAAAACCCGGAATGTAACCGTCCTTATACTCTTCCGCAGTACGAATATCAACAAGCTGAACATCATCCATCTTCCGTAATTCCTGCATCTCTTCGGGCGTGATGGTTTCAACTTCTTTTGGTTGTTCGGGTTTACATCCCATCAAAATCAGGGACAGGATCAGAAGGCTGAAAATTGATCTCATTGTTTGATATTTTTAAGCGTGGTTAATGGTCCTTGCCATCGTTCTATACCTCCTACCAGGTTGTATGTATATTTAAACCCCAATTGTTGCATTATATTGCATGCCTGCCCGCTTCTTCCTCCTACTCGGCAATACACATAATAACTTTTTTCCCGATCCAGTGACTGAATACGATCAAGGAAATCCTGCGCATTGTATATATCGATATGGACACAGCCCGGAATTACTCCTTTGGAAACCTCCGCATCGGTCCTGACATCGAGGATTACCGCGTCCGGATCTTTTTCTACACCTTTAAGCCAATCCTGTTGGGACAAATCAGTCATTCAGGCAATTGTTATTTAAATGCATATAATTAATAAAAAGACGACAAAAAGCTCAAAGTGTTACAGCCAGGTTCAATGTTTTACTTGACTTTAATGGTGCAGCCAATCGCCCTTGTCTTGGTTTCAGGCACCTCATTTCCGCTCATCAATGCATCAACGGCATTCTCAACATATTTGGTGTTTACCGCCGCCGCATCCTGGTAATTATCATCTATGGCCCCTATATATCGAACAATATTGCCATCCGAAGTTTTCTCCAGCACATAGACGTGAGGGGTTTTGGTGGCACCATATTGGGGATATATCTTTTGGCCTTCGTCTATCAGGTATGGAAATGTGAATCCCTTGGCCTTTGCCCGCTTCTGCATTTTTTCAAAACTATCACCGGGCTGCACCTCGGTATTATTAGGCATAATAGCTATAACAGGATAACCTTTTCCGGCGTATTTCTTATCCAGGGCAATTATCCTGTCTTCATATTTGACCGCATAAGGACAAGTATTGCAGGTGAATATAACTATAAAGCCCTTGGCATCTGTGTAGTCTGCCAGAGAGACCATTTCACCATTGATATTCTTTAATTTGAAGTCGGTTGCCACATCACCGATGTCATATCCGGGGTTGGTGGTCAGGGTTGTAAAAGCGGATGCCGTAATGACCACAACTGCAAGCATAATGAATTGTTTCAATGTTTTCATATCGAATTTAGTTTTCAATGAATTTTCTTACTTCGGTTACCAGTTCTTCGTATGTAAAGGACTTTTCATAAAACTGGCGATTGTTCTTATTGTAAATTATTGTGGCCGGGATAGAGCCGGTCCAGTTATCATCCACCTTGGGAATCCAGTTATTCATGTCCGGATCATTCAGGGCAACAACCCTTGATTTCAGATTATTATCCTTGATATAAGGCTTGAGTTTTTTTTCATATTGCCTTGGAAAATCGAGGCTTATCAGCAGGACCTCAACATTTTTTTCTGAATAATCCCTGTTAATCCGCTCAAAATATGGCAATTCCTTGATACAGGGCGCACACCAGGTTGCCCAGAAATTAACCACATAGGTTTTATCATCAGACTTGTTCAGTAATGGTTCAAGACCGATGTAGTCGTAAACTTCGAGATCATCGGAGGCAACGGGTTGGTCCGCCCCCTGTTTACAGCTCAGGACGAGAACCGAAAACAAGATTACACCAATAAATTTCATGTTTTAAAAATAACATAAAACCTTAAAGTGATGCAGTTAATTTAACACAACTTTATGGAAGTTATATCAACAGTAATTTGTTTGGAAAAATAAGGGATTTTTTTATATTTGTTTATACAACTGTTGTATAGACAAATGAACATTGAAGATGTTTTAAGGATCAATTCACCATTGGCCCCCTCAAAGAAAACCATAGTTCATATGATGTACACCGGCGATTATGTTCTGAATAAAATAAACGGGGTTTTGAAACCTTTTGATCTGACGAGCCAGCAGTACAATGTTCTGAGAATTCTTAGAGGGCAGAAGGGTGAAGCTGTATCTCTGTCGACCATACAGGAGCGGATGATCAACAAGAACAGTAATACTACAAGGTTGCTCGATAAATTGGTAATTAAAAAACTTGTATTACGTGAAGTTGATCCTGAGAACCGGAGAAAACTTAAAGTCAATATAACTGAACAAGGAAAAAAAATACTTGAAAAAATCGATCCTCTTGTTGATGCAGTGGAAGATATGACGACTAAAAATCTGAGCCTTTCAGAAATGAAAACCCTGAATAATCTATTGGAAAGAATAAGACATTAATAGCAAATTTATCCCTAATTACTTTTTTTTGGTTAATAGCACGTAATTAGAAAAGAACTTCCGCCCCTGTGCGGAAGTTTTTTTATCGCTTAAGTGTAAAATGACCAGTAAAGCTCCTTCCGTCGGTCGTTAGGGCCTTATACCAGTAGTCGGAAACCGGGAGTAATTCACCATT
>JBFKFP010000223.1:0-3900 GCA_041618535.1 Flavobacteriaceae bacterium | reverse complement strand
GTTTTGGAGGCCGAGTAACATGGGTGGCCCTGTGAACAAAGGAATATAACAGGTATCCAAGGAAGAAGCCAGGAAAAAATCCGAAGGTCAAATCAGAGATTCCCAGGATCCAGAAGATTATAAAAAAGAAGAGGAACAATAAACTCGCCAGGATAATTCCGGGAACCGGGGGCATCAAAAGACGCTCTTCATCACGCGGGAACTGGTGATGAGACCCATGCATTATAAAATGAAATCTCTGAACCCATTTAGCCTTGGTTATCCAGTGAAACAGGTAACGGTGAAGCATATATTCTGCGAAAGTCCAGAAGAGGATCCCGAATACAAACAGGGATATGAACAAGCTAGGGGCCAGGTTTATTTTCACCAGGGCAAGGACGATCAATGCCCCTATTACAATGCCATAAACAATGACATTCTGGACCGGATTGGTCTTGGTCAGGCTTTCCAGGAAAGGATTTTTAAAGATCTGGGCCTGACCACTCTGAAAATCAGTCGTTACCTTTGGTTTCATAGCCTGTGGTTTATAAGATAAATTTAGCGAAAGTGACCAATTCATGCAAATCTGACATGCAAGATCCAGCCTTTGGTAATCCCTTTTGCTGACAAATCAATTGCCGGTGTCCTCATCAGATTATTATTTGTACTTTTGACCCGTATTATTCTTTAACTCTTAATCGAGGTATAGCATGCAACTGTACAACAAATTAAGCGCTAAAGAACGAGAGGCATTGATCAAGGAAGCAGGCAAAGACCGGCTGACGCTGTCGTTCTATCAATACGCGCACATAGCTGATCCACAACAATTCAGAGATCTATTATTTATGACCTGGGACCCCATGGAGGTCCTAGGAAGAATTTATGTTGCCAAAGAAGGGATTAACGCCCAGCTTTCGCTTCCTGCAGAACGCTTTGACGCCTTTAAGCAACACCTTGATAGCATCCCGTTTCTCAAGGATGTCAGGTTGAATATCGCTATTGAACAGGATAACTTTTCATTCCTGAAATTGAAGATCAAGGTCAGGCATAAAATAGTTGCCGACGGCCTTAATGACGAATCCTTCGATGTGACAGATAAAGGTGTTCATGTTAATGCCGAGCAATTCAATGCGCTTATCGATGATGAAAACACCATCCTGGTCGATATGAGAAATCATTATGAAAGCGAAATCGGGCATTTTCAAGATGCGATAACGCCTGATGTTGACACTTTTCGTGATTCATTACCCGTTATCGAGAACGATTTGAGTGAGTTCAAGGAAGACAAGAACCTGGTTATGTATTGTACTGGAGGGATTAGATGTGAAAAAGCCAGCGCTTATTTTAAACACAAGGGCTTTAAAAAGGTGTACCAGTTGGAGGGCGGTATTATTGAGTATGCCCGACAGGTCAAACAAAACGACCTGGAGAATAAATTTATCGGGAAGAATTTTGTTTTTGATGATCGCCGGGCAGAACGAATAAGCGAGGATGTAATTGCCCAGTGCCATCAGTGCGGAAAGCCATATGATATCCATACCAATTGTGCCAATGATGCCTGTCATCTGCTATTTATTCAGTGTGACGACTGTAAATTGGAGATGGATGGCTGTTGCTCTTCCCAATGTAAGGAGATACATTCCTTACCCTATGAGGAGCAGAAAGCACTCAGAAAAGGCCAGGGGAATAGCAATGATATTTTCAAGAAAGGTCGGGCGGACCATTTACCCTATAAAAAAGACCTCAGGAACATCTTCGATTTCCTTCAAAAAGACAAATAGATGAATGTTTACCAGCTGTTGCGACTTAACCGATTTATTCGGAATCACCGCCTGAAATTTGCGGCGCTTTACCTGTTGCACAGCTTTAAAATGAGATACCTGGCCGTTAACCTCGATCCGGTGATGGCCTGTAACCTGAGGTGTACCATGTGCTATTTCACCGATAAGGAATATGTTAAAAAAATGAAGGGACAGCTCAAGGCCGATGAAGTAGACCGGATTGCACGGGTACTTTTCAATCGAGCATTGAAATTGCAGATTGGCTGTGGAACTGAACCAACGCTATACAAGGACCTTGTGCGGATTGTTGCCCTTGGAAAGAAGTACGGTGTTCCCTATATCTCGCTGACCACCAACGCCAACCTTTTGAACAGGGAAAAAATTACAGACTTGCTGGACGCGGGTCTTGATGAATTCACTATATCCCTTCATGGGGTGAGAAAGGAAACCTATGAGCGATTTATGCAGAAGGCTCAGTATGAGCTATTCATGAATGTATTCAACGTTTTTTCTGAACTGAAAAGGACGAGAAGGTTTAAGGTTCGGATCAACTATACCTTTAACAAGGATAATTTTGCCGAACTCTCTGAATTTTTTGAATTTTTTGATGGCTCAAGTTTCGATATTCTTCAGATCAGGCCTATCAGAAAGCTGGGAAACACAGCATATAATGATTTCGACCTTCAACCCTTGATCAAATCTTATCCTGCCGTTCTGGAACGGATAAGGCAATCATGTAAGCATAATGAAATTACACTGCTGGCTCCAAATACGCTGGAGGGGCATGGTAATAATAATGAAACCAGTTTGATTTTTGATTATACATTTTGCTATGTATCCCCTGAAAAGGTTTGGAAACCCGATTTCAACTGGCGGGAACAGTCCTTTGAAGAATACAGCAAGAGCGCAGGATGGGGGAAAACCTTACTCTCCAATGTTTTTAAATCGAAATCCCAGATGCGATCAAAGGCAGGCCGGCTCAATTATGAGATCGAGTTTAACTAGATTGGTTTTCAGAACTGTTTTAATAATAGTATATTTACGAGGAAAATTAAGTACGAACTTCAATTCGTAATGCAATCGCATTGACGAATTTTATATATAAGTGGCTTTCATGGCTTGCAACAGTTGTTCGACCGGATCAAACGGTCAGCCAAGAGGATGTAAGAATAATGGAACTTGCGGATCGGACGGGTGCAACAAGTTAACGGTCTTCGATTGGCTTTCAAATATGGCAATGCCCGACGGGCAGGAACCATTTAATTGCGTTGAGGTCCGTTTTAAGAATGGGCGGAAGCACTTTTATAAGAATACAGAGAAAATTCCCTTAAGTATCGGTGATGTGGTGGCTACCCAAGCTCAGTTTGGGCATGATATCGGGATAGTTTCTTTAACGGGAGAACTGGTCCGGATCCAAATGAAACGCAAACGGGTTGACCCCGAAGACCAGGAAGCGGTAATGAAAATCTACAGGACGGCTTCTGAAAAAGACATCAGGATCTGGAAGGATGTAAGAGCAAAGGAGGAAGCCATGAAGGTCAAAGCACGGCAGTTCGCGATTGATCTTCAACTTGAAATGAAGATTTCCGATATTGAATACCAGGGAGATGGCAGCAAGGCTACATTCTTTTATACTGCCGAGGAACGTGTAGACTTCAGAGAGCTGATCAAGGTATATGCTAGAGAGTTCAGAACAAGAATAGAGATGAGGCAGGTCGGATTTCGCCAGGAAGCAGCAAGGCTGGGAGGAATTGGATCATGCGGAAGAGAGTTGTGCTGTTCAACATGGTTAACCGATTTCAGATCTGTCAGTACTTCTTCCGCACGATATCAGCAGTTGTCCCTGAATCCGTTAAAACTGGCAGGTCAGTGTGGTAAACTCAAATGCTGCCTGAATTACGAGTTGGATTCCTACCTGGAAGCCCTCGAGAGTTTCCCAAAGACCGACATCAAACTTTACACCGAGAAAGGAACAGCCGTTTGTCAGAAAACTGACATCTTTAAAGGTTTTATGTGGTATGCCTATGAGGGTGAATGGATGAATTGGCATAAACTGACCACTGAACAGGCTACTGAGATTATCGCACTCAATAACAAGAAAAAGAAAGTTGCAAGTCTGGAGGAATATGCCTCAGAGCAT
>JBFKFP010000222.1:0-3904 GCA_041618535.1 Flavobacteriaceae bacterium | reverse complement strand
GTGGATGGGAAATTGATCACGTCCTCACCATCGTAGGTGCCGATTTCCACATTCCCGGCATTGAGGTCCCATTTTGACGGGAATTCTCCACTGAGCTCATTCCGAACCAGGTCTTCAAAAATGACAACATCACCAGGTACAAAATCATACCTCGAATATAGCTCCAGTGTTGGTGATGAACCCTGCGGTACAGGTGAATTACCTTCTTTACTTTCAGTTTCACGCTTTTCAGAGCCCTGTCCCTCCTCAAAGAGGCTGTCGATCTCCTCATCTACCTTTTCGTCAACCTTGCGCTCTAACTTTTTCTCAACCTTCTTTTTTAACTTCTTTAAAATCTGCGCATCTGCGGTCATGGGTTGCCCAATGAACAGCCCCAGGAAAATAACCCAAAATAGTTGTTTCATTTGACTTAATGTTATTGGTTAATAAGATGGGAAACTAAAAATATCGATTCATTTTGGCCGACCCTATGACTTTTGTCATCTTTGGAGGTCAGGGATTCAGCTTAAACTTTGAGTTAGGCTACCATTGTTGTAATATCTGACTCTATCTGTTTAAAAAAGACCTTCCATTTATCAAAATTTGAAGACGTACACAAAATTGAGGATATCATAACACTGCATTATAATAAATTGTCTCAAACAATCCGGAGATATGAGTTCGATCTCTATGACTCCAGAGCTGAACTATTGAATTTAAAATCCGGTGATGGTCTTTCAGGAAGAGGTTTATTTTATCCCGAGGCCACAAATAACGATTAGTTGATTTACTTAAACTATCTTTAATTATCTAACCAAAACCAGATATTATGAAAGAGCTTATTCAGTTTGCCTTCGACTTCTTCGGGTACGTCATTCCCGGACTTTTTGTTATTTTCTCTATTTCGATCCTGGCGGTGCCTCTCACTACTTTTCAGGAAGCAATAGACATGACGAAATCTTTCGATTCCGGGTTGGCCACGGTATTGGTCATCGTGGCTTATGTAATCGGATTTTCCATTTATCCCATCGGACGATTCCTCTATAAGACCATCGGATTTAACCTGTTTGGGTATAGAATTGACGAGGACACCAACACGAACAATCTTTCAGTTCCTGAAAAATATGCCTTGCTGCGAGAGCATAGCCCCATGAACTTTAAGTATGTTGAGTCCTGGAATATATATTGCGCCATGTCTCACAACCTTATGGTGGCCTGCCTGATATTCTGTGCCGTCGCCTTTATCAGGTTATTGGAAGGTGTTATTGTGCCCTCATGGATAGGTACGATTAGACTGGATGTACTCTTCTGGATAGGTTCGTTTACGATAAGCCTGAGCCTGTTTTTTATATTAACTCAACGGGCGGTCACGTATTTCCACTGGGCGGCTTACGACATCAATGCAACGATAACCAGCCTGGACCTTAAGGACAAATCAGAAGAACAGGCTTGAAGCAAAATTTCTTTCGAATCATATAATTTCGCTGGCGTTCAATCATATATATAAATGCCGCTATTTTTCGATATCAATAGAAACGTAAAACTGGATATTAGCAGGGTAATTTAATTAAGAAAGCTACTTAAAAAATTAAGTAGCTTTTCTCTTATTATTTCGAATCTTCATCGTTCAAGATTAAACAATGGAAATGCTCCGGCTTTAGTTCATAGTTCCGGTAGACATCTCAGGAACCAACTGCAGCATATCTCGCTGATGTCCCCAATATTCAAGAGCCTCATCAAAATTTTTCCAGTCTTCATCCCATGAGCCCCGTCCAAATAATTCATTGTAATCTTCTTCCATTGTAGTCCCATTTTCAGGTTGCTCTGCGCGTTTATACGTATCAAATCCTACAGCCAGGATAAACTGATTCCGGTTACCTCCGCTCTCAAGTCTGTATAATGATCGACCTGCCCATCCTCTTTTCTCGGCCACCTTCGATATCCTGGACATAGCTCTTCGAAAATGCATGACTTTACCAGCCTTGACATTAAAAAAAGTTCTGCTCACATATTTAGAGGGCGTGTTGTCGTCTGGGTTTGGATCGTACGAACCGTCATTCAATTTACGCCATCTTACCTGGCCATTGCTCTTCGCTACATATTTTGATACGTTTTCTTCCCAATATTTCCCCTCAGCAGTTCTATCCTTGTCATAATCGGCGGCACTTTTATTTCCTTCAACTCTGAGATAAGTACCTGAATCAGGTCCTGTAATAACTCTGTAGGTGGTAATAGCCGTTTCCGGGGTTTTATTGAACATGGCCGTTTTTTTGGCAGCGGCCTTTTCAAAGTCCTGCCGCATACCTTCTTTTGCGGTATACTCCCAGGTATTCCAATAAACCGGGTTGTCGCTTCTTTGTGAATAAATCGATGAACTCAACAGAAGTATCATCAATAGTAATAGTTGATTTTTCATTTTAGTTGGTTGTTAATTAATTAAAAATATTAGGCCCTACGCCTTATCCGAAAATCGGATGTTTTTATTGTCAAAAGATAACGGGAGCTTGATAATTAAAGACAGGAATATAATAAGGGCATTTGTCCCTTGTCTCTGTCAAGATACGCAAAATATTTCATGTCAGTGAGTTATAAATAGAAATAATGCTACGTTGCGGAGTTGGTTTGGCAGATGGAAGGGTTCATTTTTAATTATCGCCAACAAGAAGAAGAATAAGAAAGCAGAACTGGCTTTGAAGGGCCGGTCGGTATCCTTTAATGATACCCAAATTCCAGAATCAAATTACTTAGCATTGGCTATAACAATCCCGATCGGCGATCGATCCGCTTCAACCATGTGGGTCTGTCACACTATTAATTGGTCTGGCCGTCGTACAGGTCGGTAACTTTTTTTACTAAATCGATCCTTACCTGGGTCGAATTCCTCCTTTGATATGCCGCCTTTGTCTTAAATGCCAATACTGTATTTATTGCAGGAAATACACTTATATTCTGGCCCATTGCCCCTTTGGCCGAGTAGGCTCCCTTAAGCTTTGGTTCATTCTCATTCTGCCATAACCACCACATATAGCCATAGCCATAATTCGCGCCGGTATCATGAAAGACAGGCACATTGGCATTCAACTCTTCAGTTGTGGTCCTTTGCTTCAGCATCTCATCCACCCAATTGGCATCGATTATCTGCTCGTTCTTCCATTTACCCCTGTTCAGCATCAGGAGGCCCAACCTGGCCATGTCTCTTGTAGAGAACCACATGGGATAGGCCAGGTATTTCGATATTAAAGTGTCGCCCTGTTTGTTCTGAAGCGATCGGTCCCAATCCTGCATTTCAAGGGGGATCGCCAGTTGGGATTCAACCTCATCATAGATATTCTTACCTGTTTCCTGTTCAAAAATATAGCCCGCCACATTAAAATCCCAATTGCTGTACAGCCAGTAGCTGCCCGGTTCAACAGACCCTCTTTCCGGGGCATATTGCTGCATCCCGCCCGGATATCCTTCTTTGTGATAAACACCCGATCTTGCCGAAATGATATCTTTTATGGTGGCCTTTTTCTCAATGGGTAGAATTCCGTCCACATCGTCTATCCCTAATTCTCCAATGGTCTTGTCAAGGCCTATTTCCCCGTCAAGGACATAACGCCCGTAAAGCATTGATAATACACTTTTCCTGCATGAGGCTATATAACTGTTCTCCTGAAGATCACCATAGCTGAACACGATCTTCCCATGATGAACAATGATCAAACCCGTCACTTTGCTACTGTCGATTATATAATTTCTGTATTCCTTCAGCTTTCCGGGGTTCCATCCCAGATCCTGAGGGCTTTCAACAAATGTCCAGTCGGCACCAGGAAATTCCTGGGCAATACAGGGTGTTATTAAAAATGGTTGCAGAAGCAGAAATACGGCTGCCAGAATTGCTTTTTTCATCTGTTTGAACGGTTATTGTTTTTCTTTTTTCAGG
>JBFKFP010000221.1:0-3945 GCA_041618535.1 Flavobacteriaceae bacterium | reverse complement strand
GCCCGTTTGGCCATATCCCTTGCTTTCATCAGGAGTTCCTCAGGTGATTCTGCAAAGAATTGTGGATCAGTACGCAGGAAGTTCAGGAACTCCCCAAAACTTCCCTCAAATTCAACCTCTTCGATGATTTTTTCCATCTGCTCCCTGATCCGGGCTACCTCGGAAAGGCCGATATTGTGAATCTCATCTGCCGTATATTGCGTACTGGTTGTATAGTAGTTGATCCTGTTCTGATAGTATTCCGATCCCAATGGTGTTTGAAATACCCCGAGGGTGATTCTCGTCTTTTTAAAATATTCGTCTTCAAAAAAAGATTTTATCCTCTGGAACTGAGGAATTACTTTTTCTTCTATGGCCGATCTTGCAGCTTCCATCACCGAATCCTCCTGCACCTCATTCATATCATCGGGCAGCGAATTGAAAGGGGAGAAAAAATAACTGTCCTTGTATTCCTCAACTATATGATCGTTGTAAGTAGACTCATACCCGTTGAAAATTACTCTTGGCTGGGAGACTCCCTTCTCCAGGCCCTCTCTCAAATTGGCAAGATGCTGATCCACGTAAAGAGGAATCGCGTTTAACTTATCGAGATATTTCCTGACTTTGTTATAACTGGTAAGAGGCCTCACCATATATGGCAGGCTGGAGTGGAATCCTGCATCAGACAGCAGAGGATTAAGAAAGTTTTCATATTTATAGTAGTCTATCGTTTCCTGAAGAACATAAGGTAATAAGTCAAGTGAGATCCTTTCAGTCTCTGTCAACTGATTCCTGTCAATTTTTTCTAAACGATCGAGTAATTGTTGAGCAAATTCGGCCTGCTTTTGGAAATGATCCCGTGTAAACAGCCCGAGTGGATATTCGTTCTTGTCATATGCCTCATGATCATGGAATTCACTTATTATTTCGGCTAACTGGTCTCCGGCCTTAACTGCCTCTTCCTGCTGACAGGCCGTTAAGATAATGAGGGCCAGAATTGAAAGAAAGATGTTTAAAATCCTCATACTATTTAATTTTTTCATAGGTCACATCACCATTTATCAATCTCCTAATACCCAGTGGATTATCATTCTGCAAGGCTTCTGGCAGAAGTTCGTCGGGCCAGCTTTGGTAGCTAACAGGTCTCACCCAACGCCTGATGGCATCCTTTCCAACCGCTGTAAACCTGCTGTCGGTTGATGCGGGGTATGGTCCGCCATGAAGCATTGAAGGTGCAACTTCAACCCCCGTCGGAACCCCGTTGTAAATAAGTCTTCCAACCCGGTCCCGAAGTGCTTTTACAACTTCCGACTGTTCCCTAATCTCATGATCTGTGGCGATGATGGTACCTGTTAACTGCCCCTCCAGTTCTTGAAGGATTTGCGTTAACTGGCCAACATCATCACATTGGACCACCATTGAGAACGGGCCAAAAACTTCCTGATGAAGAGTAGTATTATTCAAAAACGTATGTCCGTCTACTGTCGTAATTGCCTGCCTGGCATAATTTACCGCCACATCGTCGGGGTACTCCATGATCAGGTCAAGGTCATCTTGCTGCATCACTTTTTCTTTCTTTTTTTCGTAGGCGCCAATGATGTTAGGGTGCAACATACAACTCGGCTCTATTTGAACGATCTCTTCGGCTAAATCATTGATAAAATCGTCGAGGTCAGGACTTTTAATTCCTAACAGAAGCCCCGGGTTGGTGCAGAATTGCCCCGTTCCGAGGGTTATTGACTGTGCATAGATTTTTGCCCATTTATCACTCTGCTTTCTCAACGCCTGAGGCAGGATCACTACCGGGTTTATACTTCCCATTTCCGCAAAAACGGGAATTGGTTCGGGTCTGCCCGCCGCCTCGTTATAAAGAGCTCTGCCGCCGGTAATACTACCTGTAAAACCAACCGCTTTTATTCCGGGATGCCTGACCAATTGAACCCCAACCTCGACCCCGGCGCTGTTAAGATTTGAAAAAACACCGTCAGGCATCCCGGTATCCCTGGCTGCCTTGATGATGGCCCCGGCTACCAATTCGCTGGTGCCGGCATGCATGGGATGCGACTTAACAATCACTGGGCATCCCGCTGCAAGAGCAGAAGCTGTATCTCCGCCTGCTGTTGAGTATGCCAGTGGAAAATTGCTCGCTCCAAATACCACCACCGGTCCCAGAGCATGAAGCATCTTTCTCAAATCAGGTTTAGGTACAGGTTCCCTGTCTGGAATGGCCGTATCTATTGTAGCCTCTACCCAACTCCCTTCCTCAACAAGTTGAGCAAACGTCTGAAGCTGGAATACCGTCCTTCCCCTCTCACCTTTTGCACGACCCTCCGGAAGCCCCGATTCTTTGCAATATATCTCGACCAAGCCATCGCCCAATTTCATGATCTCATCCGCGATCGCGTTCAGGAACTTCGCTTTTTTACTGCCATTCATGTCCTGGTAGATCAAATAGGCTGAATAGGCCTTGTCAACAGCAAGATCGATCTCCTCTTTTGTGGCCTCAAAAAAGATCTCCGTGTTCTGCAGATTCAGTTTGGGGTTGAAGGTTTGATATGTTTTCCCGTCTTTGGATGATCGATCGAAACCGATAAAGTTTTCTCCTGTGATCATGTGCTCAAATGATTGATTTCTTTATTATTTTTTCTGAAGCGACTTGTAGTCAGGGAGTTCAGGGCGTGATTGAAGCCCGGACCTGATAATCTCTAATACGTGTTGACGTTCTTCTCCGATCAATGGTAAGCGGGGTGGCCGCACCCGTTCGGTGCCAAGGCCCGTTGCCACCTCTGCAAGTTTTATGTTCTGCACCAGTTTCGGATTGATATCCAGTTCCAGCAAAGGCATAAACCAACGGTAGATCTCGATCGCTTCCTGAATTCGTCCAACACGTTGTAATTCATAGATGGCGACGGTTTCCTCGGGGAAGGCATCGACCAGGCCTGCAATCCAGCCATCGGCTCCCATAATAAGGCTTTCAAGAGCAAGGGTATCAACCCCTGTCATGATCTTTAGGCGATCCCCAAAACGATTCCGCAATCTGGTGACATTTGTAATATCTCTTGTCGACTCCTTAACAGCCTGAATGTTCTCATATTGAAGCAATTCTTCAAACATGTCGATGGTTACCTCAATCTTATAATCTACAGGGTTATTGTAAACCATAATGGGTAAGGAAGTTGCCTTTGCAACAGACTGAAAATAAACCACTGTTTCATGATCGCCCGACTTGTAGCGCATTGGTGGGAGCATCATCAGTCCGGAAGCTCCATCCTCCTCGGCTTGCCGGGCGGCTTCAACCGCGGCTTTAGTGGTTTGCTCGGCAATATTGATCAATACCGGAACTTTACCCTTAACAAGTTCAACAGTCTCCCTGGTCAGAATTCGCTTTTCTTCATTGGAAAGCGTGCTGGCTTCCCCCAGAGTACCCCCCAGGACTATCCCATGAACACCGGCATTAATCTGAGCCCGTATATTATGGGCAAACATTTCAAGGTCGAGTTTGTCTTCCGGGGTGAATTTTGTGGTTACGGCAGGCATTACGCCTTTCCATTCCATTCCCATTTGGTCAGTGTTTTAGTTTTGTAAATTTAACGGTTAGAAATGGAATTTTTAAAGCAATGAAAAAGAATTATCTCGATATACTTTTGTTAGCAGGAATTATAATTACCCTAATCGGATTGATAACAGGCAGATTTCTATTTCTCTTTCTGGTAATTCCAATCGGACTTGGATTCTGGAATAAAAAAAACCATTCCAAAGATTCGGAATAGTTTATCAATCAATATGCTTAACCGATCGGCTATGGTATTTAATAAAGAATTGATCTCAAGCTACAGGCATTCCTGAACAATTCACGACCGAGATTGTATTTTTCTATTTCTTTACTGACCGCTTGTTTAAACTGGGTTTCCCATATGATATCGCTTCTCAGCCTTTGGATGAATAAGTTAACATCACTTACATCTT
>JBFKFP010000220.1:0-3963 GCA_041618535.1 Flavobacteriaceae bacterium | reverse complement strand
GGCCATGATCCTGATTTCTGCCGGAACATATGCCAACAGCTTTAACGTAAAACCTTCTTTTGACATCAACGATGGAGATATCAAAGAAAGCCCATTCTTCCGAAAAGCAGGTGACAAGTTGTTCCTGAACTTTTTCAACAGGGAAATGGGGGATGTTCAGATCAAAGTTATTGACAGCGAGAATCGCATCCTTTACAGCGAGACCATCAAGTCTTCTCTGATCGTGGAAAAGGCTTTTAACTTTGGGAAGGCAGAAAAGGACAGCTACAAAATAGTGGTCAGGGATGCCAACGACACTTTTGCTGAGTATTACGTAGTGAAGTAAGTTTAGTTAATTCAGCGAGAAGGGGGCCGTCAGGCCCCTTTTTTATGGAATCTGCTCAACTTGTCTTTGGTCCTCTGGGGTAAGAATTCGCAATTTAATGCACGGCCTATAATTTCCGGGTCCTTATCTTTTGCATATATGATGGAAAACAGGTCGGCTATGCTCAGTGAATCCTCCGCTTTATCTACCAGTTGAAAGAGGTCCCCTTTGCTCACTTTCCCTGGATTGATCACCCGAAGATAGGTCCCCGGACGGCCGTGGTCGATAAACTCTTCTATAATTTTCTGATCCCCAAAACGATATCCCAGTTTGTAACACGGTTCTCTCGGGATAGTGACCTGCACTAATGCAGAGCCCAGCTTGTATGTAGAACCCACCAGGAGATTGGTTTCATCGAGCCCTTCGATTGTAATATTCTCGCCGAACATACCCCAGTTCCATTCCAGCTTGGGATATCGATCCTTCCAGTATGGGTAGTTGTCAGAAGAAAAGATGTAGCAGGCCTTGAAAACACCCCCGTGATGTTTGCGGTCGGTCACTGTATCCCCTTCCACGTCCTCACGATTGAGGAGAATGGGGTGTGATACGGGCGACTTAAAGATGCCGGTCTTTTCGGTCCTGACATTCCAGGTGAAACTCGTCGGCTGTCCTATATTGGTGGAGATGACCTTCATGGCCTAAAGATAGGAAATACATGCTTGTAGCCGGAGACCTGTATCCTGCCTTATTAGGCGAAAGCAATCAAATCTCTCTGGAAGTGTTTCTTTTGAATACTTCTTGCAGTCTTTCCTGATTGTCCAGATTCTCCCCTTTGAATTCTGTCATTTGAAAGAATAGGATGTCCTGACCTATGTTTTCGAGATCGTAAACGGCGTGTTGGTCTTTGTGCTGCAGGAATTCGGAATCTCCTTTCTCTAAATGCATAAGTAAGATTCGTCCATCAGAGAAACGCGAGATCAAAAGGCCTTCTGAGCCTGCCACCCAGTAGTAATCGGATTGGATCTTGCGGAATGGAAGTCGCTCCTTGGGTAGCAATACCACCTCCCAGATCCTCAGATAGTCATTTTCGAATAGGATCTTTTGGCCCAGATCTGAGCTTATCCTATTTCTTTTCAATTCTTCAATATGGGCCGGGTTCCAGGTGTTGAAGTTTCCTGACTCATTGATAGTCGTGTACTTGAGAAGTTTAGCTCTCTGATTTTCTTTAGTTGTCATAGCGATTCCATTTTTTATTTTCTTGTCGGAAAAGAGACCTTGGATGCAAGTGATCCAGGTCTCAATCCGACTCATCATCATAAATCTATCTATCACCTTCAACTCAAAGTTTTGGTAAATATTTTCTGAGCCCAAGCTACAGACCGGGGTTTTAAGTTTGAAATTCAGAAATCAGAACGAAATCCCTGTAAAATCAGTGAATATCTGTCCGAAATCAGGAATCAGTACTCGCGTTTGAAGGGATTTTACTGAATAACATTCGGGGGTAAACACTTATCAGGTCGTGATAAGGGAAGGACTATTCCTTGTATCTGGTGGGGGTTGTTCCTGTCACTTTTTTGAAGGCTGCATAAAAAGCACTTTTGCTGTGGAAACCAACTTCCTGCCCTATTCCTTCGATACTGAAATTGTGTTCCCGCGCACCGTCCAGTATCAATTTGGCTTTCTCGACGCGCAGTGCATTGATATAGGAATTAAAATTCTGATGGGAGATAGAATTAATGCTGGCAGAGATCTTTTTGGGATGCAGATTTAGTTTCTCGGCCAGGTCCACAATCGTTAGATCACTTTTTAAAAAGATCTCGCTTCTTTTCATATAGGCTTCTACTTTCTCCATCAGGGCTTCAAGCTCTTTGTCATCGTCCTTTCTTGCATGATTCCCTTCCTTAAGGCCCGATATAAAATCTTTTAATTGATCAGGGCCTCTTCTCGACAAGGTAGACAACACATTCTGTTGAATTACTCCATTGATTGCAATCCAGTAGATGGCTACGAGGTCGAGGACGGAGAAAATAACCTTAAAAACGTATTCCTCAGGCGAGATCATATAGAGTATATGGATAAAGACTGAAGATGACAAGCTGTATATCAAGAAGATACGTACCCATGTAAGTACTTTGTTTTCGAGTTCGGAAAAGGCATTCTCCACCTGTGATTTATGCTTGTTGAGCAGTCTTATGTTCCATAAACCGATGCCCCAGGAATACAAAATACCTGCGTAAGTGAAAACGATGAGGTACCACAAGCTCTGCGAAATATCGACCTTAACTGAATACGGCAGAAAATAGATCGCGACCTGTGCTAAAAAAGAAAGGATCCCGGGATACAGAAGCCAGTATTTGATCTCCTGATCGGAAAAAATAGAGATCTTCTGGGTATAGATAAAGAAAACGGCAAATAGCAGCCAGGAAAAATTAAATGGCAGGAGGAACAATGACGGAAATCGTTCGTCCAGGTCCAACCCTCCGGGAATAAAGATCAATAATTTTAAAGAGAACAGGATTAGGTACAGCCCAAGCCAGTAGGTGCTTCTAAAATGCCGGTAATTCAGGATCAGCATCAAGATTCCCAGAGTCAGACCCTGGAAAAGACCCAATAGGTCAAGAGCTGATTGAAAATTTAGGTTTAAGTCCAATTATCGACCATTTTATAGGTAAATGCCCCACTGTAATTATAAAGATAATCATTGAATTTATTTTGTGACAGGATAGAAGATGTAAGAGGTATCAGACTGGCAGTGAAAAAGCCCAAAAGGACGTTGTTCTGTGAGCCTTACATGGTCTACTGATAATTTGTTTGAAGCGTATTGATTTTAGCGTGAAGGCAGGGGGAAAGACGGACACGATAATCAATAGATAAACAAGACAAAAGTAATTAATCCAGCGCTCAGGAATTAAGTCCGATCAGAATCCTGTTTTCTCAAAATCAGGTATGCAGAATACGCGGTAAAAATGATGAGGAAAGGGAGCAGCAGAAGGTCATAGCGCGTTACACCTTTTGAATAGGTCTGTACAGAGGCGTTTACGTCCATGGCCCAGGCGAAATACACAGACCAGATAAACAGGATAAACAGGATAAAACTCTTCTTGTTCGAGCTCATCAGGAAAGTTTTTTTAAAATTGCAATTTTTGTTAAAAGAATGGCGGAGGAGTGTACATTCATTTGTTCTGATTTCTGAAATTAGAACCAAAATGTATTTTTTGATCGTGTAACGGTCCAAAGCAAACTAAATTGAAAGGGTGATAAATCAGGAGTTTATTGTAAGAATTTAAGGGCGCAGAGTAAGGCTGTTAAACTATGCCGCCTGATTATCTCGGTACTGATTAGGGGTCGTTCCTGTGAATTTCTTAAATGCAGAATAGAAAGCACTCTTACTCTTAAAACCTACCTCCAGACCAATACCCTCTACACTCCAATGGGAACTTTTATCAGATTTTAGAAGTTCTTCTGCCTTTCTTATTCGGTATTGGTTGATATAAGAATTAAAATTTTGCTTTTCAACTGTGTTGATAGCTTCTGAAACCAATTTAGGGTGTTCATCAATGCGGTTGGCGAGATCAATAATTGTAAGGTCAGGATCGTTAAAACAATTCGAATCCCTGATGTGCTGTCTGATATGGTCAATGATCTCTTCTAACCTTTCC
>JBFKFP010000219.1:0-4004 GCA_041618535.1 Flavobacteriaceae bacterium | reverse complement strand
CCTTAAAGATAATTCTGTTTGAATTCAATTCCTCTCTTATGCTTAATTGGATTCATTATTTTACCTTATTTCTGATTAAATTAATTTAATCTGGGTTTATCTAAACTTTGTAGAGTTGTTCTGCCCTTTTCGGAGGAGTGAACTCACTACACAAAAAAATGGTCGTAAAGACTGCAAAGAATTCAATCCCCTTGATCCTTACCATCGTGGATTCTGTAAGATTAGCGAGAATAAAAATTAAAAAGATAAAAGTGAATAAGCTGTCTCTTCTCACTATACTCATCAACAACAAGAATGTCATGGAGACAACATATACAAAACCGCCAATAGCTCCGTTAGTGCTCAAATATTCCAGCAATTGATTATGTGCGTTAAAATCCGATTCCGCCGATAACGGATAATTTTTCTCAAGATATTTTTCTCTTCTGAGTTCTCTAACCTTTTTAAATCCGACACCTGTAAATGGGTTTTCCTTAAAAATCTCATAGGAGACCTGCCATCTTTCCATACGCCGGGTGTCTGTAACTGATTCCCTAGTAAAAATTTGATCCTTGATATACTCTTTCCCTATAGCCACAAAGAGTGCTGAGCTTATAAGCACACTTAAAACGAGTCCTATAAGCTGTATTCGGTATTCCTTAATGTTGTTAATCAACAGGAAAAAGAAGAAAAAGATAAAAAGCAGTATAGTCATCCTATTCGCGAGTTGAAACAAACCGACAATCAGAAATAGAAAGAGGATTATTTTAATGGTTCTATTTATCTCTTCCTCTTGGATAAGAAAAAGGATAGAAGTAACAATGAATATTCCCAGATAGGTAGGGTGTGTATCAGCAATAGCCGTAAATTGAAATCCCACATGCTCCACTCCAAGAAAAGCACTCAGGGATTGATCATTAGTAAACATATCAAAAGCTACGTATCCATAGCAAATTATCAGTGTTGTTACACACCCCCACAATAGGGCGCGAAAAACATGATCTCTCTTAGAGTAAAAAGATCTGTGATCTGGCAAAACAACCAAAGGAACCAAAAGAAAGGACCAATATTTCTCAAGATATTTGAAAGCTCCTGTATCCGGATCGGGAATGACAGCGAGAACGGCCAATACAAAAAACAGGTATACCGGCCAGCCTCTGATAACTATGGTCTTTATTTTGAAGGATTTTTGAAGGAAGATTATCTCCAAGAAACTCGACACCAGGAAAACGGCGAGCAAGAAGTTGTTTACTCTAGTGAACATGGGCAGTGTAAATACAACCGCATAAAAGACTAAATATTTATACTTTCCGACTTTTTTCAAGGGTTCAACTTTTTTTACATTGATATTGGAAACTTCTTCGGTGTTCGAATTCACCGGGGTATCTCAACCACTTGTAATTTTATTTCCTTACTTCATCCGGATCCCGTCATTGAAAGCCATTAATAATTATGCCAGGCAGAAATTTATGACTTCGTTGGTTTTTTCCTGAAGCCCTCCCGGGTTAAAAGATATAAAAACTTGGTATTGGTATAAAAATACCGTTTAAACATTCTTTTAGGTTCCTTAATCAATCTATACAGCCATTCAAAACCATAACGTGCCATCCATTGCGGAGCCCTTTTGATCAACCCTGTATAAGTGGGTAGTGCCCCTCCAATTCCGAATAGCATGGCATTTGTCTGCTGGTAGTGCTGGTGCATCCATCGTTCCTGTTTAGGGCAACCCAACGCAACAAAAACCAAGTCTGTTCCTGTGCGGTTGATCTGTTCTATATAGGCCTGGTTGTTCCACTGCTGTCCAAAAGGGGGCGAGATCAATACGGTAAGTTCTACATCGGGCAGCGAGGTGCTGATCTTTTCCTGAACTTCTGCCAAAACCTCATCCGTTGAACCGATAAATCCCACTTTGAATTTCTCACGGTTGCAAACGGCAAGGAATTTCGGTAAGAAATCCATTCCTGCAATGCGCTCCTGACTTTTTCCATACAATATTTTAAAACTCTTGGCAATTGGGAATCCATCGGGAAAAGCATACGTAGCGCTGTTTACTACCTCGGCGAATTGTTTGTCATCATAGGCTTCGATGAGCATGTGCACATTGGAGAAGCAAACATATCCGTTTGACTTCTGGTGAATCTTCTCGGTCAGGATCCGGAAATATTCCTTCTCACTACCCTGGTTCACATCAATGCTGATTATGCGTTTTTTCATACTTCAAAGTACCGATTGATAAACGGAATATAGCTTTTTAAAATTTTCCTCATGTGTGTACATGGTTTCAAAAGTCTTTCGCGCTCCATACTGAAGTTCTATTGTATCTCTTGTTTCAAATTCTTTTAACGCCTCAATCATTGCGCTGGGGTCTCCCGGTTCAAAAAGGACCCCATTGATCCCTGGAGTGACTATACTGTTAATGTTGTCCATATCCGATGCGATCACCGGTGTTCCGGCTGAAAAAGCTTCAAGGATCGTATTGGGAAGGCCCTCATAGCAAATGGATGGGAAAAGCATTGCTTTGCTTTGCAGCAAGATGTTTTGAATAAATACTTTGTTCTGCCTTCCATAAAATTGGATGCTCACCCCAGCTATTTCCCGCAATCGGGCTTCGAGGGGTCCATCGCCAATGACCGAAAGTTTCAAGCCCAGTCGGTTGCATGCTTCAATCATGATATCGGCACCTTTCTCCTCTGAAAGCCGACCGATATAGACATAGCCGTCCCGCATCGTACTCGATTGGAATCGCTGTGCCATGTCATCTGTGCTATTGGGTTTGACAACAATTTTCTCAGGGGGCAATTTCAAGCTGGAATCGCTCAAAAGTTCTTTGATAAATGGGGTGAGCACAATGAAGCGGTCGACCTTCCGCTGCCAGGTTCCCACGATTTTTTGCCATCCAATAAATGCACTTAGGGCCGTACTTTTTAGTAAGGATCCCTGGAAGCACTTATGTTTTATGCCATAAACAGGAATCAATATATCCTTGCATTTGGTACAGGTGGTTCCATCGCGAAGGAAAAGCGCGGCTGTACATAATAGCCTGAAATTGTGCAAGGTCATGATTACGGGTACACCGGCATCTTGGGCGGCATTCAGAACACTTGGAGAGGCAGTGTAGAAAATATTGTGAACATGGACCACATCGGGTTTAAATGCTGCAAGTTCATCATACACCCGGGCATAGGCCTTCTTATTGTAAAACAGATGTAAAGGCTGAAACGAGCTGTTGTCAAAGATCAATTGCCGTACTTCCACGCCCCTTTCGATCAGCAATTCTGATTCTATATCCACTACCTTATCCTCACCACCATAATGAAGATACCGGTTATGTATCTGGAGTATTCTCATCTTTAGTCTTCAAGTCCAATACAAATATCAGGGGATTTAAAAAAGCAAAGAGCAGAACGACGGCATTCCGATTAAAATGGGATTCTGTAATCCCGGTCCCGAGCAAGATCAAAATAAAAAACAGGTATTCCCAATTCCTGTGCTGAATGGCTATCATGCAAGGATATAAAAAAGCTGCCAGGAAGAACAACAATCCGATGAACCCGGAGGAAATGGTGATTTGCAGGAAAAGATTATGGGCATTGAAGTTATTTCCCTGGTGCAATAGTTGCTCGTAACGATGCTGGCGGTAGCACAAGTCCATTTTATCTTGTTGGTCTCCCAAACCAACGCCTATTACGGGCTGATCCCGAACCAGGTGCCGTCGGATGTCATCGCGACGAGCGGGTCCTCCTCCTTCCACAGCTTGATGTCGAGCGACGGCCAGCGACGACCGGATTCGAAGTCGCCGGCATACTCGGGCAGCATGCGACCGAGATGAAGTCCAATGAAGACGAGACCGATGGTTGCAATGGCCAGATACAGGCCGCGGACCCGGACTGCGGCGGGCGAGACCAGCATGCCGACAAGAGCGGCCATCACGCCTGCGGCCGGGAGCCAAATCCAGATCGGGAGGCCGAGGCCACATTGACCGGCCTCCTCGAGCAGGCCGAGATTCTCGTGGAAAGGTACACAGG
>JBFKFP010000218.1:0-4006 GCA_041618535.1 Flavobacteriaceae bacterium | reverse complement strand
TTCGATATGATGAATTGCAGTGCAGCAAGGGTCTCCACATTGTTTACCACCGTGGGCTTATTGAATAATCCTTTCTGAGCCGGATAAGGCGGCCTTACCCTTACTTCAGGCCTCTGTCCTTCAATAGAGTTTATAAGGGCGGTTTCCTCACCACAGATATATGAACCCTGCGCCCTGATTATCTTAAAGTCAAAACTGAATGCAGTGTTGTTAATATTATCACCTATCAATCCCTTTTTCCTCAGGGTATCAATGGCATCCTGCATTATCTCAACGCTTTCCGGGTATTCAGCCCTGATGTACAGTATACCATGCGCTGCGCCGGTTACATAGCCCGCAACCAGCATTCCGAAAAGGACCGAATGAGGTTGTTGCTCCAGGAGATACCTGTCGGAATAGGCGCCCGGATCACCCTCATCTGCGTTGCATATGATAAATTTAACCCCGCTGTCTTCATTCCGGCAAAATTCAAGCTTCAGCCCGATCGGGAATCCCGCTCCCCCTCTGCCACGAAGACCGGAAGCCTTTATCTCCCCAAGAACCGTTGATGGATCCTTATGAAGTGCGTCCAGGAATGGGCCGTAGAAACCATCGAGATCTCCCATCTCAGCTGTAAGTATCCGTTTTCCGTACCATCCTACATTATAGGAATCGATATTATTGTCAGTATTTTTTTTAAGTATGGTTGAGAGGTCGCCCAGCGCGTTTCCGGAGTAATTCTTTCCGTCGTAATGAAAGGCATGGTTCTCATGACAGCGGCCAAGACATGTCATATGACCGATCTCTGAGTGATCGAAGTGAGCTGTTAATTCCTGGACAAGCTCGTCCTGTGTGCCCGCACAGAGACAGGCAGAGCCATTACAGACATAGACCTTCTTCCCTTTATTCTCAGGTTTCATGAAGTCGTAGAAGGTGGCCGTTCCATATGTGTTGGCCTTACCTATCAGGAATTCATCGGCCAGGCGCGCAAGCTCTTCCACGGAAGGTGTCCCTTCCTGTAATGAGGAGGCTCCTAATTTATCGAAGAGATTTTCGTTCAATCCGCGTCGACCAAGTAATTCGCTCAAATTCTCTGACATATCAGCCTGCTTTATTGTTTTCAGATCGGTTTAAAGTTCTTTCGGGGTGGGAATAGCAAGTAGCCCGCTGCTCCCGGCAAAAGGCGAAAAGGGTTATCCCGAGTTCCTTGGCATAGTCTACAGCAAGTGAGGAAGGCGCTGAAACAGCAGCTAAAAACGGGATGCCGGCCTTAAAGCACTTGATCACGATCTCGTAGGAAATACGACCGCTCACTGTCATTATCCTTGCCCGATCTAATTTTCTCTCGAGGATCAGCTTACCTATCACTTTATCAACGGCATTATGCCTTCCGATATCTTCAAGGGTGCACAAAATCTTACCGCTGATATCAAAAGCGGCCGCAGCATGGGCACCACCAGACAGCCTGAAATTCATCTGCCGGGAATTCATCTTTTCAAATAGCTTGTGTATGATTGAAATATCCAGCCGGTCGACATCATCAAGGGTTTTGCCTATGAATGCCAGGTCGCTTAATTCCGTCTTCCCGCAAATTCCGCATGAGGAAACTGACAACAGGCTTCTGCTGTTCGAATATCCGCTGCCCAGCTTGTCTTCAGGGATCTTCACATCCACGATCGAGACAACTCCATCCTCATTCTCTTTCATAAGCAGTATATCGGGATGCCAGTCGGCTTTTTCAAGGATCCCCTCGGAATGAAGCATACCTCGTACCAGGCTTTTGTCATGTCCCGGGGTTCGCATAGAAACCGTAAAAGCCTTGCCGTTGATATTGATCTGCAGGGCTTCCTCCACGGTAAGCGCATCACAGATCATTTCCGAAGAATCAGAAATAAATTTTTTGCCTTGGTAATTTCTTGTGGCCATTACGCTGAATGGTGTTTTCCGTACAGTATGAAAGTTACGGAAATTTCCGAATATCAGAACAAACCGCTAATATTCCCGTCTTTGTCAATATCGATATTTTCTGAGGCCGGGAATGCCGGCAATCCAGGCATTCTCATGATACTCCCGGCAATCGGAATTAAAAATCCGGCTCCTGAAGCTATTTCGATCTCCCTGATATTGATTGTGAATCCGCTGGGTTTTCCGAGGAGCTTCGGGTTATCTGAAAGGGATTTTTGTGTTTTGGCAATACAAACCGGAAGTGCGGTCAGACCCAGCTCAGAGATGGTCCTTAATGCTTTGCGGGCTTCTGTGGAATATTCAACACCATCGGCGCCATAGATGTTCCTGGCGATCGTCTCTATCTTTGTTTCCACATCCCAATTCCAGTCATACAGGGGTTTAAACTGGCTTGTATTCTCTGCGATACTGGCCAAAACCTCCCCGGCCAGTTCTATTCCACCCTCTCCGCCTTTCGCCCAGACCTCGGCCAGGGCCACTCTTACGTTATTAGCCTGCGCAAATTCCCGGATCGCATCAATTTCATCTTCGGTGTCTGACACGAACTTATTGATGGCAATGACCGGTTTGATCCCAAACTTCTGGATGTTTTCTAAATGCTTTTCAAGATTCGGCAATCCGTTCTTTAAAGCCGCTACATTGGGTTCTTTCAATTGGTCCAGGGCTATGCCACCGTGATATTTCAGGGCCCGTATTGTTGTATTCAGCACAACTGCCTTTGGTTTTAAGCCGGCCGCCTGACATTTTATATCAAAGAATTTTTCAGCTCCCAGGTCGGCACCGAACCCGGCTTCCGTAACCGTATAGTCCGAAAGGCTCATCCCCATGCGGGTGGCAACAACCGAATTTGTCCCCTGAGCAATATTCGCAAAGGGGCCACAATGAACGATGGCTGCATTGCCCTCCATGGTCTGAACAAGATTGGGATTGATGGCCTCCTTCAATAAAGCGGCCATTGCACCGTTGACCTTAAGATCACGCGCATAGATTGGTTTCTTGTCGTAGGTAAACCCTATAAAGATATTTCCAAGCCGTTCTTTCAGATCGATCAAATCATCAGCAAGGCAGAGTATAGCCATGATCTCGGAGGCCGCCGTGATATCGAATCCTGTTTCTCTTGGCACCCCGTTTGCCGTACCGCCTAAACCTATGACGATATTCCTGAGGGCCCGGTCGTTCATGTCAACCACACGTTTCCAGACAACGGTTCTCGGGTCGATACCCAGGTTATTGGTTTTGCTCTGAATGTTATTATCAATGACTGCAGCCAGAAGGTTGTGAGCATCGGAAATGGTCCCGAAGTCACCTGTGAAGTGCAGGTTGATATCCTCAAGAGGAAGTACCTGCGAATAGCCTCCTCCCGTAGCACCGCCTTTTATCCCGAAAACCGGGCCCAGGGAGGGCTCCCTCAGGACCACAATGGTTTTCTTGCCCAATCTATTCAAGGCTTCGGTAAGCCCTATCGACATAGTGGTCTTACCTTCCCCTGCGGGAGTGGGTGAGGTGGCGGTAACGAGGATCAGGTTATTCCTCTGAATTTTTTTCTGATTAATTATGGACAGCGGCAACTTGGCTTTATGCCTTCCGAACATATCCACATTATCAACATCAACTCCAAGGTTCTCAACAATCGTTGTGATGTGCTTAAGCTTAGCCTTGGAAGCAATTTCCAGATCAGTCATAAAAATTGAATTAGGTGGCGGAATGCTGACAAACTTAGTTAAAATTAAAATAAACTTTGAATTGCTTCAGGAAAATTCGGTCTCGAGTTGTTATCTTATTGTAGGCTGAGCCTTATTGGACAAAAATCAGCCTAAATAATTATTTACTAATCGTTTCAGACTGTATTTAAATTCCCGCTTATCAGCTCATCTCTACCATAGCATTAAAACAACTGAAACATAAAACTACAATGCTATGTTTACAAAAGACACTATCAAAATCGCTTTCATGGCTTTCGCCATGCTCTTCGTTCTCGGGTGCACTACCGAGAGCATGGAGACAGGAACTGAAGTTTTCGAGCTCAAGGCTAACAACGGCTATCAGTTCAATGCCGCGCTGA
>JBFKFP010000217.1:0-4029 GCA_041618535.1 Flavobacteriaceae bacterium | reverse complement strand
ATGTATCCCAATGTAATCGACCTTTTGAGACATGAAAAACCGATCTATTTCAGCTATAACGTCGATCTGAAACTCGGCTACGTGCGTACAGGTAAAGAACCTATCGGGGAAGGTAACGAGGATTCTGATTATTAAACAGAAGTTTCCACTAACAGAATACAGCGTAAGAGTCGGCCTGGCCGACTCTTTTTTATTTCCTCAACGATAAGAGATTTGTAATGCCTTGGGTTATTCGATGATCCCTGTTTTCTTGGCGCGCTCTTCCCAGTTGCGCCTGGCGAGGACCTGCAGGTCTTCCACATTGTCGCTCTCGTCCATGATCTCGAGCCCCAGCAGGGTCTCTATGACGTCCTCCATGGTAACCAGCCCACTTACGGATCCGTATTCGTCTACCACCAGGGCAATGTGTTCTCTCTTCCTTATAAAATTTTCGAACAACTGTGGAATGGGGGTGTCTCTTTTGGTAACCAGGATATCTCTTTTGATATCACCAAGGGTCAGCTTCCCATTGTCATTGATGATCTCTTCCATGACATTGTCCTTGAGTACAAACCCCGTAATGCTATCGACACTTTCCCCGTAGATCGGAATCCTTGAAAATCGCAAGCGTGGATTTTGTTCGAAGAACTCCTCAATGGTCTGTGTGTCAGGTGCGATCTTCATCACGGCCCTGGGGGTCATGATATCCTTGGCCAGGATCTCGTCGAACTGGAGGAGGTTCTTGATTACCTTGGATTCTGATTTCTCAAACACGCCTTCCTCTTCTGCCATGTCGGCCATGACCGTAAAATCTTCCCTGCTCAGCACACTTCCCTCATGTCCTTTCCCCAGCAATCTGGTGAAAAGTTGCAATACCCACATTATACCGGTCACCTGCAGCGTCCACACCATAGCTCTGAGTATTTGGGTGGAAACCCCGGTAAGTTGCCTCCAGTAATTGGCGCCAATGGTTTTGGGGATGATCTCCGAGGCTACCAGGACCAGTATGGTCATTATGGTCGAAACTATGCCAACCATGAGGTCTTCGGTGAATGTGAACCCGAAAACGGAGTAGGAGCGTTCTCCGTAGAGTTCGGCATAAGCCACTTTCGCCTGTACACCTACCAAAATAGCACCAACGGTATGGGCTACAGTATTTAGGGTAAGAATAGCGATCAGGGGCTTGTCGATATCATTTTTTAGCTCTTCCAGGGACAGGGCATATGCTTTCTTGGCCTTTTTTTTCAGGTTGATGTAGGTTGGGGTTACGCTGAGCAGCACGGCTTCCAGGATGGAGCAGAGGAAGGAGAAGAAGATCGCAAGGAAAGCGTAGAAAACTAATAAACCCATCTGGTAAATCTCACTCAAAGATACAACAATATAGAAAAGACATACTCAAAATATAGCCTTCTTAATTATAGTTTGATCATCTCGAATAAAATCTCGTAAAGGCAGAAAGAACCGATACTGTTGAAAACGATGGCAACAAATTAATATAACTTTCGTTCTAATACTGTTTAAAACTAATCTGGATACAGGGGACTATTTATGGCGACAGAGCCTAAATATAATCGCAAATATTTACATAGGAATGTTCTATTTCCTATGCTCATGATCTGTTTTCTGACATCGTGTAAAATGACACAGCAGGTTGCAACTAGCAATTTGTTGAAGGCGTCCTTATTCGACAGACCACAGCTGGTCAAGAAGTATATACGAAAAGGGGGTTTCGTTGATTACAGGGAACCCAAGAGAGGGTGGACACCCCTTCTTTTTGCATCTGAAGGAGGATTTCTTGAAGTTGCTGAAATTTTATTATTAAATGGTGCAAATCCCAACATCACATCGCATAAGGATGAAGTATTTCCACTTCAGCGAGCTGCATCCAATGGACATTTCAAACTCGTAGAATTATTATTGGATAATGGTGCGAATGTTAACGCGTATGATGGTCTTTACAGGACATCGGCCCTGATGTATGCCTCTTTAAACGGACATGTAGATGTGGTGGAGTTGCTGATCAGAAAAGGTGCTTTTATAGATGCCCGGGGAAGCAGAGGTGAAACCGCATTATTTATTGCGGTATCTGCCGAGAAGGAACATGTTGTGGAAGTCCTTCTTAAGAACGGGGCCGATAAAAAATGGCCAAACACTTATGGTCAAACCTGTTTGAAGGAGGCCCAGGTTTTGAATAATCAAAATATAATCAATCTTTTAAATCGGTATTAAAGTGAAAAACTTCAATTTATTGACTTTGCTGTTTTGTCTGTTAGGTGGCGGGGTAATAGCCCAGGTCAGTGTAATTCAGGAAAAAGAGATCAAGCCATATGAATCAGAAAATGGATCCTATTACGAGATTGTAATCGCAGCGGCACCTTTTGTTATTGAGTTTGAGGGCAAGGAAATAATGATCAGTGGAGGTCTTTCAGAGGAATTATTTCAAAATACAAAACCGGAGATCGACATAAATGTAGATTTTGGTTCGTATTTCTACATCGGTAAATATTTGGCCATGGATCCGGACGCTGATTATTTGCCTACTGGGGCACATGAAGCGGCCAGCCTCAACAAGAATCACGGCGCCAGACCTTCAGGCAATGGCAATTCCTCATATGAGGTTCGTTTCTTAGACGTGGATGGGGAGAAAAGACCGATTGGAACTTTTAAGGAGTTTTTTCTGGCAATCTGGAAAGACGATAATTTAAATCAATATATCGAATCCGATGAGTTGATGCACCTGAAAGTAATTACAAATTAAACCTGGTGTTAGTATCAAAGATTATGAAGAAATTTGTACTTCCAATTCTTTTTCTCATCTTTTTTTTAAGGCATTTAGAAAGCAATGCTCAAGCCGACTATGAGATCATAACCAGGGAGTTCTTCCACAGATATGACTCAGATCCCTTGAACGCAATGGATTTTGCATTTGCAACCAATAAGTGGCTAAACAGAAATCGGATAGCCATTGAAAAGCTCAAAAACAATTTTAAGGAATTGAGACCACAACTGGGCGAATACTATGGTTTTGAAAAATTGCGAGAGGCTCAGATTACCGATAGGTATAGAATTGTTTCCTATATGGTAAGATACGACAGACAACCACTTCGATTTACATTTGTGATGTATAAACCCAATCACGCGTGGCTCGTTCACAATTTAAGGTATGATGACACTTTGGATCAGGATCTGGAGATTTTAATCCGAGAATAATATCTATTACATGAAACTCATAAGGCAACTGGGGCATCACATTTCTTCTCAATTTTAGGAGGTCGTTTGACGATATAATAGACCATTAAGGGAATCATACATTTTTAGAGATTGTCCATGAATGACCTGAATAGAGGTTAAAGACACACCAAGGCGTACTTGATCGTCAGAAGTAAACCAGTTGACCTTTTTTGAAAAAATACAGTTCTGGGTACTTTAATTTGTGAAAGGAAATCCTCAAATCCTTTCATATGAATTTTAAACTTAACCCTATTGAAGTGGCGCGTTTCCTGATCTGTGTCGGGATCGCCTGGATTGCCTGGATGACTCATTATCATACAGGAAACATTTTTTAGAATTTGGATGTTTTTCAGAATAAAAAGCGCTGCAGAAATGCAGCGCTTTCGTCTTTTAAAACCATAGGATTTACTCAATTCCCTGACCCAGAATATAGGGGGCACCCATGGCCTTTAATTCCCTTTCCAGCTGGGGGATAGTCGTATTGGCGATTGAGCTGATCTCTGTATACATCGAATCCATCATGGTTTTTGCGATGCTCAGGCTCTGCTTGTGTAGCGGAGTAGGGCCATAAGTGGTAGACAGGCCTCTTCTGGCTACACTCAGATGATCACCCGGGTTTGGGGGATTGCGTTCCCCGATTTCATCTCTCGACTTGTTCCCCTCCAGCTTTTCTTCGAAAGCGAACAACTGTTGTTGTAGATCGTGAAGTTTCCCTGCCATGTTGCCGGGAGCTGCAGGTGCCCTCTCCAGGGCAACTTGCATGGCCTTTACCTTGTCCATGCTGCTTTCCAGCACATCGGAAACCTTGTTCTCCTGGGT
>JBFKFP010000216.1:0-4037 GCA_041618535.1 Flavobacteriaceae bacterium | reverse complement strand
GTACAATAACGATATCTATAAAATCGTAGAGTTTCTTCATGTTAAACCAGGTAAAGGTCCTGCCTTTGTCAGAACTAAACTAAAAAGTGTCACCACGGGGAAAGTGATTGATAATACCTTTTCCGCAGGTCATAAAATTGATGATGTAAGGGTTGAGACCCATAAATTCCAATATTTATACGGCGATGGGGAAACCTATCATTTTATGAATACTGAAGATTATACGCAGATTCAGCTTCAGAAAAGTGCACTCGATGCTCCAGACCTTCTCAAGGAAGGTGAAGTGGTAACCGTAATCATTAATGCTGAAGATAATTTGCCGCTTTCTGTAGAAATGCCGGCTAATGTTATTCTAGAGGTCACGCATACCGAACCTGGTGTAAAAGGAAATACTGCCACCAACGCTACCAAGCCTGCGACAGTAGAGACCGGGGCTGTTGTGAATGTTCCCCTCTTTATCAATGAAGGGGACAAAATCAAAATAGAGACCGATAAAGGTAACTACAAAGAACGCGTTAAGGACTGATGAAGTTTCCCAGGCCATATTCCTTAAAGGAAATTGCAGATTTTCTCACAGCGAAATTTGTTGGACCGGATGATTTTGAAGTCCTGGGAATGAATGAAATCCATGTGGTTGAACCGGGTGATATTGTTTTTGTTGATCACCCGAAGTATTATGATAAGGCACTCCAATCTGCAGCCACGATCATCCTGATTAACAAAGAGGTTGAATGCCCAAAAGGGAAAGCCCTTCTTGTCTCAGACGATCCATTTCGTGACTTCAATCGGCTTACCAATCACTTCAAACCCTTTATTCAGGCCAGTACCTCTATTTCTGATTCTGCAGTTATCGGAGAGAATTCGGTGATTCAACCAAATTGCTTTATCGGGCATAATGTTAAGATTGGAAAGAATTGTGTGATACACTCCAACGTGAGCATATATGATGACTGCGTAATCGGCGACAATGTTACTGTTCATGCGGGTACGGTAATCGGCTCAAACGCCTTCTATTATAAAAAACGACCTGAAGGATTTGATCGCCTTCTCTCCGGTGGGCGAGTAGTTATAGAAGACCATGTCGACATTGGTGCGGCCTGCACAATAGATCGCGGAGTTTCTGGTGACACCACTATCAAAAAGGGAACCAAAATAGATAACCTTGTTCAAATTGGTCATGATACTGTAATAGGAGAAAAATGTCTTATAGCTTCCCAGGTCGGGATAGCCGGTTGTACCATTGTTGAGAATGAAGTCACTATTTGGGGTCAGGTTGGTATCACCAGTGGTGTTACCATAGGAGCCAAAGCCATACTATCGGCCAAATCAGGAGTCAGCAAATCACTTGAAGGAGGCAAGCACTATTTCGGAATTCCTGCGGACGATTTTCGTTCAAAGTACAAGGAACTGGCTTCAATAAGGCAGATTCCCGAAATCCTTGAAAAACTAAAAGGAAAATAGTTCTGCTTACCTTTCGATTTTAGTCGGATATCGATTATTTTTGTGCTGTTAATTTTTGAAACCATTTTCAATGAGCGTTCTCGTCAATAAAGATTCCAAAATTATAGTTCAAGGTTTTACAGGCAGTGAAGGTACATTTCATGCCGGCCAGATGATAGAATACGGTACAAATGTAGTTGGTGGCGTAACGCCCGGGAAAGGTGGTATTGAGCACCTTGGAAAGCCGGTTTTCAACACTGTAAAGGAAGCAGTTGATCAAGTGGGGGCAGACACCTCAATAATATTTGTTCCGCCTGCATTCGCAGCAGACGCCATTATGGAAGCAGCCGAGGCAGGTATTAAAGTCATTATTACTATCACCGAAGGGATTCCGGTTGCTGATATGATCAAAACCTATAATTACCTTAAAAATTATGATTGCAGACTGGTAGGTCCTAATTGTCCCGGGGTGATCACACCAGAAGAGGCGAAAGTAGGTATAATGCCAGGATTCGTGTTTAAGAAAGGAAAGGTAGGGATTGTTTCAAAATCAGGTACCCTTACTTATGAAGCAGCCGACCAGGTAGTAAGGCAAGGGCAGGGAATAACCACAGCCATCGGTATAGGAGGTGATCCAATTATCGGTACTACCACCAAAGAAGCGGTTGAGTTGTTGATAAATGACCCCGAAACCGAATGCGTGGTCATGATTGGCGAAATAGGAGGTCAATTGGAGGCTGATGCGGCCAATTGGTATAAAAATAGTGGTAGTAAAAAACCAATCGTCGGATTCATCGCAGGAGAAACTGCACCTGCGGGACGTACAATGGGACATGCCGGAGCAATAGTTGGAGGAAGTGATGATACGGCCCAGGCCAAAAAGAAGATAATGCGTGCCTGTGGTATCCATGTTGTGGATTCACCGGCCGAGATTGGAAAAAAGGTAGCGGAAGTACTCGCTTAAAGCTGATAAAGAATACATAATATCATATCGAAATAAGTTCATTGGCTCAAATAGTGCCAGTGAACTTTTTTATTAATAAACTAATTGAATTTCGGAAAATGAAACTCCAGAAAATTATAATTCTCTTATTCATATCGATAAGCCTCTCATCTTGTAAGTCGAATACGGAGGAGATTAAAACAATTGCTCAAACCGATGCCAATGGTTATTTGTTTGAGAGCGTTACCAATGATCCCACGGGATTGCGACTTTACACACTCGACAATGGCCTGAAAGTTTATTTGAGCCAGAATGCTGACGAACCAAAAATCCAGACTTACATCGCCGTCAGAGCAGGTTCAAACTACGATCCTAAAGAATCTACTGGTCTTGCACATTATCTTGAACATATGGTGTTTAAGGGAACAAGTAAAATAGGCACCATAAACTGGGAAAAAGAAAAGGCCCAGCTTGATAAGATCGCTGAACTGTATGAGGAGCACCGGGCAGAGACCGATCCGGCAAAAAAGGCGGAGCTTTACCGGCAGATAGACGAAGCCTCTCTTGAAGCCTCGAATTACTCAGTTGCAAACGAATATGATAAAATGATAAACTCTTTGGGCGCCACGGGAACCAATGCATATACCTGGTTTGAGCAAACCGTTTATACAAACAAGATACCCGCAAATGAATTGGACAAATGGCTTGCTGTAGAAAGTGAACGATTTGGCGAATTGGTGCTTCGATTATTCCATACTGAACTTGAGGCCGTTTTTGAGGAGTTTAACAGGGGTCAGGATAGCGACTTCAGAAAAAGATATGCAGCTATGCTTGAAGGATTATTCCCGAATCATCCCTACGGTCAGCAAACAACGATCGGTACGGCCGAGCATCTTAAGAATCCATCGCTGGTTGACATAAATAACTATTTTGATAAATATTATGTGCCGGGTAACATGGCCATGGTGATGGTCGGTGATTTCGATTTTGAACCGACTATTCAAAAAATTGCGGATTCCTTTGGTAAACTCCGGGGTGAACCTGTTGAGCACCCCACTCTTCCAAAAGAAGAACCGATAACGAATCCGATTGTGAAAGAAGTTTTCGGACCAACAGCCGAGTCGGTCTCAATCGCTTTCAGAACAGATGCAATAGGGACCCTGGAGCATAAATACATCACCCTTGCCGACATGATCCTCGCTAATGGAAATGCAGGGATAATTGATCTGAATCTTAATCAAAAACAGATGGTTCAGAACGCCAGTTGCTCACCTACCTTTTTAAAGGATTATGGCTACCATGTCTTTTCAGGGACTCCCAAGGCAGACCAGACCCTGGATGATGTAAGAGATCTGCTTCTTGAACAGATCGATCGTCTAAAGAAGGGTGAATTTGAGGATTGGATGATCGAAGCTGTTGTCAATGATCTGAAATTGAATCGGACCAGGCAATATGAGAATAACACCTCCCTGGCGAATGCCTATGTGGAAGCCTTTATTTATGATCAGAAATGGGAGGATCTGGTCAAATTCCTTGATGAAATCAAAACTATAACGAAAGATGAATTGGTGTCTTACGTCAATGATTTCTATAGGGATAATTACGTCATTACTTACAAACGTAAAGGGGAAGATCCAAATATTGTTAAGGTTTC
>JBFKFP010000215.1:0-4085 GCA_041618535.1 Flavobacteriaceae bacterium | reverse complement strand
CCCCTCTTCTTTCTTATAAAGAATTCATTCTGCGAATAGATAAGCTTACCCTGCCATGTTTCGGTGTCGGTTCTCCGGAAAAAAATATTTACTTTCTGACCACTTTTGGCAGCATGCCTCAAAAAGAGACAAGTATTCCTGTATTCCTTTAATTGTGACAGAGAAAAAAGTTTGGATAGCATCTTTAAATCTTTTAAAAATTGGATCTTGATCGTTGTTACCTCTAAATTACTTTGCGATTATCGAAAACCGTTTTAGCAAAATCAAAGTCTTTTTGAAATTAATTTGTATATTTTACAAATAACTTATAGTTTATCACTATTTCATTTGAAATAATGCAAGAACAGTTTATTAAGATATTACGGACCCTATCTAGTGACAATACCTCTTTTGTAGAGGAGATCGCAGGGGTGTTAGATATAGGTTACGACGCGGCATACAGAAGGGTAAACATGAAGACCAATCTTACTCTTGAAGAGGCCGTTGTCCTGGCAAGGCATTACAAGGTCTCACTTAATAAGCTTTTCGAAGTTGGAAGCCAGGACACCATTGTTGTGGAAATGTCTCCATTGATTAACAATTCGGAAGACCTTGAAAGGTGGTTCAAATCATCACTGAGGAACCTGACACCACTAAAGAAGATCAGGGGTGTTCAGTTCATCTATCTTGCCAAGGACATTCCTGTCTTCCACTCCCTCAGAGACTCCATGTTAACGCGTTTCAAGATGTATGTCTGGCTCAAGGACGGAGACCCATCCCTTATCAAGGATAAGACAACCTTCGAACAATTTTTGAATAAAATGCCGCAGTCACTTTTAAGTAGTGCCATTGAACTGGGATCGGCCTATGATGATATCGATATTGTGGAGATCTGGAACGACAGCACTATTACGGGTTCTCTTCAACAGGTGCTTTACTACCATCAGTCAGGTGCATTGTCGAAAGAACATGCCCTTCAGATCTGTGATGATATGGACGATATAATCGATCTATTGGAGAAACAAACCCTTCAGCAGAGCCTTAGCGGAAAAGATGGAAGCGCCACTTTCCTTCTCTATAAATCGGAACTCCATACATTGAACAATACCATGATGGTTGTTACTCCCAGGGGGAAGACTTTTTTTAACACCTTCACCGTTCTCAGCTATATAAAAATCGATCATCAGCCTACTTGCGAGATCATTTATGAATTCCTGCAGAAGCAAATGGCCAATTCGAAATTACTGGTAAACGCAGGAGAGCGCGACATCACCATCTTCTTTAAAAAAATCCATAATAAGATCGATATTGTCAGGGAGCAGGTCAGGTTCGAAGAAAAACTCGATTACCTCTGATCAAAAATATTTTCCTGTATTTTGTAACATTTTGGTTAAACAATACGTATAATTAAACGATGCGCGAGCATTCCCTCTAATTTAAAAGCGAAAAATACTTAATGAGACAACTCAAAATTACGAAGCAGGTAACCAATAGAGAGACTGCTTCCCTGGACAAGTACCTGCAAGAAATTGGTAAAGTTGACCTGATCACCGCCGATGAAGAAGTTGAATTGGCGCAGCGAATCAAGGCCGGCGACCAGGTAGCCCTGGAGAAACTGACCAAGGCTAACCTGCGATTTGTGGTTTCGGTTGCCAAGCAATACCAGAACCAGGGACTTACGTTGCCCGATCTTATCAATGAAGGTAACCTGGGATTGATCAAGGCCGCTCAGCGATTTGATGAAACACGTGGTTTTAAATTCATCTCCTACGCGGTTTGGTGGATTCGCCAGTCGATTCTTCAGGCTCTTGCGGAGCAGTCCAGAATTGTTAGATTGCCACTGAACAAGATCGGATCCATAAACAAGATCAATAAAACATATGCCTTCCTGGAGCAATCTCATGAAAGGCCACCAAGTGCCGAGGAGATTGCAAAGGAATTGGATATGACCATCAACGATGTCAAGGAATCGATGAAGAATTCAGGCAGGCATGTATCCATGGATGCGCCTCTGGTTGAAGGTGAAGATTCCAACCTTTACGATGTGCTTAACAGCGGGGAGTCACCAAATCCTGATAAGGATTTACTTCATGAGTCGCTCAGAACGGAGATCGAGCGAGCTCTGGAAACCCTGACACCAAGGGAGGCCGATGTGATTCGGCTTTATTTCGGACTGGGGAATCAGCATCCCATGACCCTTGAAGAAATTGGTGAAACCTTCGATTTGACCCGCGAACGCGTTCGCCAGATCAAGGAAAAAGCTATCAGAAGATTGAAGCATACTTCAAGAAGTAAAATATTGAAAACCTATTTAGGATAAGAAGTTGTATCTTTATATTCTGAATAACCATTACAAACAGTTACATAACTGTTCGTTTTTTGATTGATGAAGAACCCCTGGCTGATTACCGGGGGTTCATTTTTTTATCCTATTTTTGAAAAAAAAATTATGACCCCTGTCCGCATAGCTCCCTCAATCTTAGCCGCCGACTTCGGAAACCTTCAACGCGACGTTGAAATGGTGAACGCATCTGAGGCTCACTGGTTTCATATAGATATCATGGATGGGGTATTCGTTCCTAACATCTCCTTTGGAATGCCGGTTCTTCAGGCTATCACAAAGCATTCCAAAAAACCGGTTGACACCCATCTCATGATTGTGGATCCCGATCGCTATATAAAAAGGTTCAAAGAATTAGGGACCACTAATCTGACCGTTCATTACGAAGCCTGCACCCACCTGCACAGGACATTGCAGGCTATAAAGGCAGAAGGCATGACCGCGGGAGTGGCCTTAAATCCACATACCAATGCGGCCGTACTGGAGGATACCATATCAGATATTGATCTTGTTTGCGTCATGAGCGTAAATCCGGGTTTTGGCGGACAGAGCTTTATTGAAAATACCTATAACAAGGTTATTCAATTAAAAAGAATGATCAGGGATAAAGGCGCCTCAACATTGATAGAGATTGATGGTGGGGTGACAGATAAAAACGCTGCTCAACTGGTTGAGGCAGGAGCCGATGTCCTTGTTGCCGGAAGCTTTGTATTTAAAAGCACAGATCCGGTAGATACGATTTCAAATCTGAATAAACTGGCTAACCCATAAAGCGAAAAGGCCCCGATCTCTCGGGGCCTCTCACACTACACTTGCTAAAACTGATCTAATAAATAATTTATCAAATCGGTTGTTGTTACAATGCCCACAAGATTTCCATCATCAACTACGGGAATAGCATGAAATTCACGTGCAGATAAAATTTCAGCCACTTCCTTAATGCTGGTATCAGGATTTACACTTATGACATTCTTTGCCATAACCTGTTCTATAGTGAACATATTATAGACTATTGTGTCTACAGTGCTTTCATCTTCGTCGATGGCATCGGCAAAGCTAATACGTAGCAGATCGGTATAACTGAGCATACCGACTATTTTTTTACCGGATACCACGGGGATATGCCGGATCTTTTTTTTCTTAAACAGCAGTTCAGCACTCTCGAGATCGTCTTTACGGCTCACCGTAATCACGTCTTTTGTCATTATATCGGAGATGGGCCTTTTCTTGATCATCATTTCAACATTTAACACTACTAAAAGTAGTGGTTCAACGCTGAAAAAAACATGACGAAAATCATATTATGGCCTGAAGATCAGTAGCCGGCGAAATTGAAATTCAGCATTTGCTGAACTTTTTTATAGACCTGTGGAAATTGGCTTTTCAATTCCTGGGGTGATTCTATGAAGGCTTCAATGATAACAGCCAGAAATTCGAATCGATTTGTAAAAGCATATTCACGGAAATAATTGGCCTCGATCATGCGTTTCCTCAAATCCTCTTCATTGGTCAACATGGTGACCAATTCCTTATAGGAATCATCAAAGATGGTTGAGCTAACATCTTTTTCCTTAATGCTGTTTAAGTGAATGGCATGCGCGAACTCATGAATGCCCAGGTTAACATTGTCGTTGGCTATCTCAAAACCCTCCTTGAAATGCTTCCATGAAATTACCAGGGCCTTGAGCTTAGGATTTAACTCACCCTTATGGTACTCACCGTTTATATGGGAATAGAACTCGTCTGGGTAGATGAATATTTTATT
>JBFKFP010000214.1:0-4130 GCA_041618535.1 Flavobacteriaceae bacterium | reverse complement strand
ACAAAGATACAGGTTTAAAAGCAATAATAGGTATCCACTCTACCGTGCTAGGACCGGCATTGGGAGGTACACGAATGTGGTCTTATCGATCTGAATGGGAAGCCCTTAACGATGTGTTGAGACTATCAAGGGGAATGACCTTCAAAGCCGCCATTACGGGACTTAATCTAGGGGGTGGGAAGGCTGTGATCATAGGAGACTCCAAAACCCAGAAAACCCCGGAACTCATGAAGCGATTTGGAGAGTTCATTCATACCCTTGGAGGAAGGTATTACACGGCCGAAGACGTCGGGATGGAGACAGCAGACATGGACTTGATTCGAGAGGTAACACCATTCGTGACTGGTATTTCTGAGTCGAACGGTGGAGCCGGAAACCCATCACCGGTGACCGCATACGGGGTTTTTATGGGAATGAAAGCCGCGTGTAAACACCGGTATGGAACAGATGATCTTACTGATCGGAGCGTGATAGTTCAGGGAGTTGGTCATGTTGGAGAGGTGCTGGTGAATCTTCTTGTTGCAGAGGGAGCGAAGGTCTTTATTGATGACATCAACAGGGAGCGACTTGAAATTGTGAGCAAAACCTGCGGCTGTCAGATATATGAAGGAGATGATATCTATTCAGCGGATGTGGATATCTATTCGCCATGCGCGCTAGGCGCAACATTAAACGATAACACCATCGATCGTCTTAAGGCCGGGGTAATAGCCGGGGCAGCCAATAACCAGCTTGCAGATGAAAACCGTCATGGTAAGCGGCTGATGGATCTCGGTATTACGTATGCACCCGATTTCCTGATCAATGCCGGTGGGATAATTAATGTTTATGCTGAACTGGAGGGCTATGACCGGAAGGAGATAAAATCAAAAACCGAAAATATATACAATACGACCATCGATATCCTCAATCTGGCCCGGTTAAAAGGACTGACAAGTCATCAGGCAGCCTACCATATCGCCAGGAACAGAATTGAAGAAAGGTTACGATCAAAATAGCCACAATTCCAAAATTGTTTTTATTTTTGTCCGGCCGATGTTAATGATTGACCATCGGTTAAATTAGTTCTTATTCATGCTGAACAGAAGACATATACGAATTAAGGTTATGCAAATTTTATTCGCTTTCCGCGGTACAGAAAGCGATAACCTCAGGGTATATGATAACATGCTTCAAAAAAGCATGGACGGCATGTATGATCTCTACCTTCTCATTCTGAATTTGCTCAAAGAATTAAAGCAGAAAGGCCATGTTTACAATGAGCTCGAGCGCAAGAAGCACCTGGTTACCGATGCAGACCGCGATCCAAACACCAAATTTGCAAATAATCGCATCCTCAGAAAAATAAGCAGCAGCGAAAAGCTTGCTGAAATTACATCTAACAAAAAACTCGATAACTGGAAAAAGGACGATGAGTATGTAGATCTTATCTTCAAGGCAATCCGGAAAAATCAGTTGTACGGAAGGTATACCTCCACCAGAAATAACCGTTTCAAGGAAGACAAGGATTTTATTCTTGATATTTACAAGCATGTTATAGCACCAAATGACAAGCTGTATTCTTACTTTGAAGATTATAAAATAACCTGGCCAGATGACTTACCAGTGGTGAATACCATCCTGGTAAAGCTCATAAAGAGGCTCGATCCTGATTCGTCGGGCGACCTGCTTTTACCTGATCTGTTCAGGGATGAAGAAGATCGGGATTTCGGCTTCGATCTTTTGAGAAAAACCATCCTGAACATGTCTCGTTTCAATGATACCATAGAAGAAAAAACCATGAATTGGGAAAAGGACCGGATTGCACAGTTGGATCTTGTTCTTCTTCAATTGGCGATATGTGAAATAGAGAAATTTCCATCCATTCCGGTGAAGGTAACTATCAATGAATACCTGGAAATAGCAAAGGAGTATTCCACACCGAAAAGCAGTGTTTTTATCAATGGAATTCTTGATAAAATTGTTAAGGAACATCAAGCTAATGGAACGTTAAATAAGGCTGGGCGGGGATTGATGTAATAAAAAATTTAGTACATTTAGGCGCTTTTTAAGCGGAACCTAAAAGAAATTTAAATAGAAATACTGAGAAAACCCTAAAACGAAAACTATGAAAAAAGTATTTTTAACACTAAGTGCCTTATGTTTGGTCACTTTTATGTCTTGTAAGGAGGATGCGTCCAGCAAGATTAAATCTGAAAACGTAACTCAGGCGGCCGAGAGAGACGCTGCATCTGTTGAATTCCCTGTTCTGTCATTCGATAAAACGGAACATGATTTCGGTGAAATCGAGAACGGAACTCCCGTGGAAACAGTATTTAATTATACCAATACCGGGAAAGCACCCCTCGTGATCACTGATATCAAAAGTACATGTGGATGTACTGTGCCTCAGGACTGGAGCAAAGAACCACTTGGTCCGGGAGAAAGTTCGCAATTTACAGTGAAGTTTAACGGAAAAGGTAAGAATAAGGTATCAAAAACTGTGACCGTAACGGCAAATACCGAAAAGGGAAAGGAAACAGTAAAGATCACAGCCTTTATCAAACCTGATCCAAACGAAGCGGCTACACCGAAGACCGTAGTACAATAAATAATATCTGACTGACATTGGAAGGACTTGGCAGTTTAGCCCCGTTATTATTGATGTTTGTGGTAATCTATTTCTTCATGATTGCACCACAGATGAGACGGGCAAAACAGGAGAAGAAATTTGCGGCGGGATTAAAACGCGGAGATCGGGTGATCACCAAAAGCGGGATCCATGGCAAAGTGGTAGACATCAATGACAAGGATAGCACCTGTGTTGTTGAAACCCTTGCGGGAAAGCTTAAGTTCGAACGATCCGCGATATCGATGGAGATGAGTAAAAAACTCAATGCGCCAGATAGCAAGAAATAAATAAAAGCAGCTCTGAAAGAGCTGCTTTTTTGTTTGAAGTGCTCTACTTAATTCTTTGATGAATTATTGATATCTTGCCATAATTCATTAACTGATCCATGCGCGCACACCAACCTTTTCTGTTTTCCTTTATCGTTTTATTTTTGTCTTGTAAGAACAATGATGAAAAGCTGCCAGACTTGACGGCAGCACTCGCCTATAAGTCGGATGCACTTCTTGGAGAAGGCGCCTTCTGGAATCATCTGAACAATACGCTTTACTGGGTCGATATTGAAGGCCGTAAGCTTCATATTTATGATCCTGAGAGACAGTCCGATCGATTCCTGGCAACTGAGTCGAGAATCGGTACAGTTGTGCCTTCTACAGATAGCACAGCGGTTATCGCCCTGGAAAATGGGATTTATCTCATGAATACCCATTCCGGTGAAACGCGTCTGCTTTCCGATATAGAATCGGATCTGCCCATAAATCGTTTTAATGACGGTAAATGTGACCCCAACGGTAATTTCTGGGTGGGTTCCATGAACTATGAGCAGAATGAAGCCAGCGGGAGTTTATACAAGGTCGGGCCCGACGGGAGTGCCGAGCGCATGAAGGACGGAATAACCATTTCCAACGGGATTGTCTGGTCTTCTGATAATCAGACCATGTATTATATAGACACCCCAACTGCCGTCATTAAGGCCTTTGATTTCGATGCAGATACATCTACTATTTCAAATGAACGGGTAGCAGTGGAAATTTCAGAACTAGATGGGTATCCCGACGGAATGGCCATAGATGAAAATGATCATCTTTGGGTCGGGCTGTGGAATGGGAATGCCGTGGCTCAATACGATCCCGAGAGCGGATCCCTGATTAGAAAAATATGGGTGCCCGCTCACAATGTCACCTCCTGTGCATTCGGAGGTGAAAACCTGGATATTTTGTATATCACCACATCCAGCCTGGATATGTCTGTTGAAGAAGCGAAAAGATTCCCCCTGGCAGGCTCTCTGTTCAAAGTTGTCCCCGGTGTGAAAGGGGTTAAGAGTCCGTTTTTCGGGAAACCATAAATCCTTCTCTGATCTTTATGGATAAAGTCATAATAATAATGGGAGTAAGCGGAAGCGGTAAGAGTACCGTTGGTGAATTGCTGGCCCGGAAGCTGGAACTTCCCTTTTATGATGCTGATGATTACCATCCGGAAGTAAATATTAGAAAGATGAACGAGGGGAAGCCACTCGATGATT
>JBFKFP010000213.1:0-4144 GCA_041618535.1 Flavobacteriaceae bacterium | reverse complement strand
AATTCTTTGATGATGATAAGGAAAAGAGAAGGCTACTGCTCGATCACCTTAAAGAACAATTCCCTGTTATTACTTCATTGCTCTATGTTATAAATCAAAAGGCTAATGATACCATTTATGACCAGGATGTTATCTGCTATTCCGGCAGGGACCATATCATTGAAAAAATGGGAGATCTGCGTTTTAAGATCAATGCCAAGTCTTTCTATCAGACCAATTCGGAGCAGGCCTGCAACTTGTATGACATCGCCAGGCAATTCGGTGCCCTGAAAGGCGATGAATTAGTATATGATCTGTACTCCGGCACAGGAACAATTGCTCAATTTGTTGCAAAGCAGGCGAAAAAAGTTATCGGGTTGGAATCGGTTCCGGAAGCTATCGAAGCTGCACATGATAATGCACAATTCAATGGTATAAAAAACGTTGAATTCTTTGTGGGCGATATGAAAACCATGCTGAATGACTCCTTTGTTGAGACCCATGGCAAACCGGATCTAATCATTACCGATCCACCGAGGGATGGCATGCACCCGAGGGTAGTTGAGCAAATTCTCAGGATTGCACCCTCCAGAATAGTTTATGTTAGTTGTAACAGCGCCACACAGGCCAGGGATCTGGCTCTTATGGCCGATGATTACAAAATTACACGGGTACAGCCGGTAGATATGTTTCCTCAAACCCACCATGTTGAAAATGTTGTACTTTTGGAAAAACAATAGAATGAAGAAGAATCTGTTTCGGTTCGCCCTTTTATCTGTATTAGCCGTAATGTCTTTCTGGAGTTGTGAAAAGGATGATATCTGTGCCGAAAACACACCAACCACTCCCCTGCTCATCCTCAGGTTTTATGATATAGCAGACAATGATGCCCTCAAACCGGTAAGCAGTCTTTTTGCTTATGCAATAGAGGATGACGATTCCCTGATCCCTATACTGGGAATAAATGAGGGCAATTCCGATTCTCTTGCAATCCCCCTGCGCACAGATCAAACCACTACTAGGATCGCGCTATTCAGAGATCATAGTGTTGATGAGAATAATAACGTCTTTGGAAACCGTGAAACCCTGAGCTTGAACTACAGTCCGGAAGATGTATATGTATCAAGGGCATGCGGATTTAAGACCGTATTTAAGGGATTACTGTTAAATGTTGAGCAGGACGGGGATAACTGGATACTGAATTCAGAAGTGGTCATAAATGATGTGGAATCTCAAAATCAGGCTCATGTCCAGGTATTTCATTAGTATTTTACTCATTTTGGGATCAACCCACTTCAGTTTTTCTCAGAATGAAGTCGTAAGTGATTCCGCCGGATACGAAAGGCCATTCGGGCTTAGGCTCGGAGGGGATATCGGGAAACTTATAAGGGCTGCAGTTGATTCGGATTACAGCGGATTTGAGATCATGGGCGACTACCGGATCACCAGGGACATCTATATAGCCGGGGAATTGGGAACCGAAGAGCGGACCACCACCAACGACTTCCTGAATTCCACCGCAAAAGGTAATTACCTTAAAGCCGGTATTGATCACAATTTTTACGAAAATTGGTTTGGAATGGACAATATGATTTATGGTGGTTTCAGGCTGGGTGCATCCACCTTCAGCCAGACCATCAACGCATACAGAATTTATAACACCAACCAAACCTTCGGAATCATAACCATAGACGAGTCTAGAGAAATAAAGGGACTTACGGCCTTATGGGCTGAAATGATCATAGGAATAAAGGCCGAGTTGATCAATAATCTCTACATGGGGATCAATGTTCAACTGAAGGGATTGATCAGTGAAAAAGAACCCGAAAACTTCGAAAACATCTATATTCCGGGATTCAACAGAACCTATGACAGTGGTCGATTTGGTGTTGGTTTTGGATATAATATTTCTTACCTTATTCCCTTCTATAAAAAGGACTAGGGATGACCAAATTGGAGATCGCGGACCTGCTGGAAAACAAGCATCAGGCCTTATTTGAGTTCTTCGAAAATCAAGATGACGAATTATGGGAAAAGGGGCCAGAAAATAAATGGACCTCCGGTCAACAGGCCTACCATCTTCTTCAAAGCATACAGCCTCTTAACAATGCCCTGACCCTTCCAAAATTTATACTGCGTCTGAGGTTTGGAAAGGCAAATAGGGAGGTAAGGGATTACAAAACAGTTGTAAATCGATACCATGAAAGATTAGAACAAGCTGATGGAGCAACCTTCCCGCCTTCAAAAAACATGAAAATCCCGCCGGCCAGTAATAAACATTACATTCTTGACAGATTGAGGATCGAGAATAAGAAATTGCAGTACATGACCCGTAAATGGAAAGATGAAGACCTGGATAAGATCATCCTGCCTCACCCATTAATGGGAAAAATGCCTGTGAGAGAATTGTTGATGTGGACAGCCTATCATACTGAACATCATACCAGGTCGCTCAAGGAGAATTACTTGCAGATTTAACTGATCCGACTGATATAAATCATATTTGTTGCTGTTTTTTTTGGTGAACTTTAAAGAGAGTCAAGATCTGAAACCAAAGCCGGGCTTTTATGAAATCTTTAAATCATCTTTCAATATTCCTTATACTTCTTTTATTTAATTGCGCGTCGACAACAGAGGTGATATCGCAGTTTGATGAAACCGCTGATTTTGATAACTACAATACCTTTGTACTGTGTATTGACGACCTTTATGTTGAGAACGTAGATTATCCTAAACACGATAACAATACGGTCAGGGAACTGATAGGAGAGTCTGTTGAAGCTGAAATGATAAGACGCGGACATCGTACCAACGTACTTAACCCGCAACTACAGGCAGGCTTTCAAATAGTTATTCAGGAAAAGGAAGCCACTTTTACAAATTGTGAGCATCAGGACGAATACTCCTATTGGGAGGAATGCACCATAGATACGGTTATATACACGGAAGAAACACTGGTACTCTATGTTTCCGATTTTGAAAAAAGGCAGATCATCTGGCAGGCCTCCATGGAATGCGATATGAATAAGCCCAGGACAAGGCTTCCGGAATACATAGAAGGCCTGGTAACCGAATTATTCAATGAATATCCCAAAGGCTAGATTAGCTGCTTATGGGTCTTCTTGCTGCCGGCATACATCTCGTAACAGACAAATCGCGATTCAAGCTTTGCATTGTACACCTTTATCTTTTTAGAATGGCGCAGCCCAATATGTTTGAGTGCCTCTAAATTGGAAGTTATAAACCATGCTGTTGTTCCTGGATAACCATGTTTTAAAGTTGATCCGAGATCTGAATAAAACGTCTCCATATCGATGTCCAGTCGCTCTCCGTAAGGGGGATTAAAAACCATATGAAGATGATCCTCTGAATTTTTTGAAGTTTTAAAAAAGTCTTTCTGCTCTACGGAAATAAAATCAGAAAGTTCAGCATTCCTGATATTCTCTATTGCCTTTCTAATGGCTGAAGGCGCTTTATCATAGCCATACATATTGTGCGGGAAATCCTTTACCTTTTTCATCAGGGAAGCTTCAATCTTATCGAATAAATCCTGATCCCAGTCTAACCATCTTTCAAAACCGAACTCCTTTCGCATGAGATTAGGCGGAATATTACAAGCTATCATAGCAGCCTCAATAAGAATGGTTCCGCTGCCGCACATGGGATCCATAAAATCTGACTGGCCCTTCCAACCTGACATAAGAACTAACCCGGCCGCCAGAACTTCATTGATGGGCGCAATATTCGTTGCCAGTTTATATCCCCTTCTGTGGAGGGATTCCCCGGAACTATCAAGAGATACCGTGCATTTTTCCCTGTCGATATGAACGTTGATCTTCAGGTCGGGAAACCTTAAATCCACATCCGGTCTTACCCCCGTTCGTTCCCGAAAACGGTCGACGATGGCATCTTTTACCTTCAAGGCCACATATTTGGAATGAGTGAATCGCTTTGAATGAACCGTTGCATCAACAGCAAGTGAGCCCTTCTCACCGAGGTATTTTTCCCAGGGCATGGCCTTGATCTCATTATAAAGCCCATCTTCGTTATAGACCCTGAAATGCTCGATCGGTTTCAGGATTTTAATAGCGGTCCGCAAAGCCAGGTTTGCCTTGTACAGAAATCCTTTATCCCCCACGAATGACACATTCCGAACACCCTTCTT
>JBFKFP010000212.1:0-4236 GCA_041618535.1 Flavobacteriaceae bacterium | reverse complement strand
TTTCATTACCAATCCTTCTCTGTTTTTACCTTTATCCCTTTGGTTTTCTTCGCGTTAATCTTATCCTGAACTTTCTTTTCCTGGTTATTCATGGCTTCAAGCAGATTTTTTACCTGCTGTGGTGAAAGTTTGCCAGGCTGCTGTTGAGGTTTTCTTTCTTTATCACCTGGCTGATCCTGTTTGTTCTCATCTTTTTCATCACTGGGTTTCCCCTGGTCGTCTTCATTTTCCTCGCCTTCATTCTGATCTTTTTTGTCCTCACCATCCCCCTCCTGATCCTGGTCTTTTTCACCCTGATCTTGTTCGTTTTCGTTGTTGTTATTCTCGCTCTGCTTGTTTTCGTCTTCGTTCTTTTCGTCACTGTTCTCGTCCTGACCGTCACCGCCACCCTGTTCCTTAGCACATTCCTGGGCGAGTGCCAGGTTGTACCGTGATTCGTCATCTGCTGGATTATTCCGAAGGGCATTCTTAAAGGCATCAACCGCCTCCTTACACATATTCTTTTCCATCAATATATTGCCAATATTGTGAAAGGCTCGATGCTTTTCACCCTTGGAAGAGGCATTCTTTGCTGCCTCCATATGACGGAATAGAGATTCGTCAAGATGACCGGAATTATAATAAGCGTGCCCGAGATTGTAACTGCCAACAGCGTTCGAAGGTGCTTTTGATAAGGCTTTACGGTATTCTTTCTCAGCAGCCACAAAATTCTCTTCAACCTTGTTATTACCCTCGTAAATGAACTGGTTCGATTGCTCCAAAACCTGATCTTCCACCTGAGCAAAGGAATTGTGAAAACCGAGGAGTATTAGCAAAATCCATATGTAAGATCTGAGTGTAAATTCCATGAATTCTGATGGTTATAACCCGAATAATACTAATTTTTTTGGTTGAGTTCTCATAAGTTTTCGTTAAATAAGTTGAGCTTCCTCAGCCATGCTGTTTTACGTTCTAATAAGAAAATGTCCAGGAAAATAAATAAAATCCCTAATCCCAAAAACCATTGAAACTGGTCCTTAAAATCTGCGAATTCCTTGGCCTCAAATTCCTTTTTATCCATTTGATTCAACAATTCACGAACGCGGTCTACCACCTCCTGGGTATTTGTGCCATCGATATATTCTCCTCCTCCTTCGTCCGCGATTTCGATTAGGGTGTCCTCCTCTAACCTGGTTATAACCGTCTCACCCTGACTGTCTTTTTTATAATTGAGGATAATGTTATTCCGCTTTATGGGAATCGGCGCGCCCTTTTTTTCACCCACACCAATTGTAAAAACCCGAATGCCTTCCTCGGCAGCCGCCTCTGCTGTTTCAACCGCGATATTGTTATGATCCTCACCGTCCGATATAATGATCAGCACCCTGTTGGTCTGGTCTTCATCATCATAATAATTCCGTGCCAGTTGTATGGCTTCATCTATGGCCGTTCCTTGAGACGACAGCATTTCGGTATTCATGCCCTGAAGAAACATCTTAGCCGCGGCATAATCGGTGGTTATGGGTAATTGAGGGAAAGCCTTTCCGGCGTAAGCTATTATCCCGACACGGTCACTTGCAAGGTTGTTTATGATCTGGGTAACGAGTTGCTTCGCCTTTTCCAATCTGTTGGGAGCTATGTCCTCGGCTAACATGCTTCTTGAAACATCGACCGCGAAGACAATGTCCACACCCTCACGTTTTACGGTCTCGAGTTTCGTCCCGATCTTCGGATTTACCAAAGCCACAGACAAGGATGCCAGTCCTATACAGATAACAGCTATCTTTAAAACAGATTTGAACAGAGAGCGATTCGGGCTAAGGCGTTCCATGAGTTCACTGTCAGCGAAATTTCTTTGTGCCCGTCTTCGCCAAATAGCAGTAAGTCCGTATAACAAGAGTATAAACGGAATGGCTGAAAGCGTCCAAAACCAAAAATGTTCTTCTAGCTGATACATTAGATAAAACTTCTAAAAATTGTGAACCTCATCAATAACTCAAGGACCAGCAACAGTCCTGCTAACCAGACCAGAGGCCTGTATTTCTCCTCGTAATTATAAAACTTGAACTCTTCTATTTCGGTCTTTTCCAGCTTATCGATCTCTGCATAGATCTCTTTCAGCTTCTTATTGTCTGTTGCCCTGAAATACTGACCTCCGGTGGCAGTCGCAATCTCCTTGAGCAATTCCTCATCAATTTCTACCTGAACCCGGCCATATTGAAATGTTCCATTTCGGGAGAGGGCAATGGGCGACAAGGCCATTCCATTTGTACCTAATCCTATGGTATATGTCTTTATTCCGTACTCTACAGCTAATTCACTCGCCGTGATGGGATCAATAAATCCTGAATTGTTCACGCCATCTGTAAGCAAGATGATCACCTTACTCTTCGCTTTACTGTCTTTTAGCCGGTTGACAGAAGTGGCGAGTCCCATCCCGATAGCCGTTCCGCCTTCAATTATTGTATTATAGGAGATCTCCTTGAGAGATTTCTGGACTATGCCTTTATCACTGGTAATGGGTGTTTTCGTATAGCTTTCTCCGGCATACTCCACAAGCCCGATCCTGTCATTCGGCCGTCCCTGAATAAATTCGGCAGCTACCAGTTTAAGTGCTTCAAGACGGTTTGGCTTCAGATCCTTCGCAAGCATACTTGCGGAAACATCAATCGCCATTACGATATCGATACCTCTTGTGGTTTTTGTTCGGGTGGAAACATCAACGGTTTGTGGTCTTGCCATTGCGGTTATCAGTAAGGCCAATGCCATAAGCCGCAGTAAAAACAATCCGTGTCTCAGTTTTGGTAATAAGGAAGGCGTTGCTTTGAATCCCTTGAGACTGGAGATCTTCAACTCAGCAGTTTGCTGCCTGTACCTCAATACATACCATAAGCCGGCTACCGGCAACATCAGCATAAGCCAAAACCATTCCTTATTTAAAAACTCTATTCCCTCTAACATTTATTCACCTTCCTCTGTTTTGATTAATTCTATGGAATTCAGAATCCTTTCAACCATTTCATCTGCGTAGGGGTCATCATTCCTCCAGGTCAATACAATTTCCTGAAGAAGCTGTTCATTGGAAAAACCAAGATGCACATATTTGCCCTGGGCGACTCCACCACGGTCATTCACCGGGATATCAGCCATGCCGAATGTTTTCAATCCTTCCTGTCCGTTTGGCGTGATGAATTGTTCATTCTTGGTGATAATATTCTGAACACCCTTGCGTTCCAAAGCAACCAGGGCACGCTCAGCAGCCTGCCTGAGGTCGATAGGGTCTTGTGCCGCGGCTTCATCAGCTTGTTGCGGAGACTCCTGGGACAATTTCTTTGTGGAACTGACCCGAACGTAAAAATGAGATTCGATTTCACCAAATGAAAAAACAACTTCAGAAAGCTGTCCTTTTAATGCTTCCGATAATTGTGATTCCCTGCGTTCAAGCACTTCGGGAGTGGAAACCGTGAGCCCAGGTGCTCCGTATTCACTTCGTACCCACTCTTTGGTCTCCAGAAGGGATTTGCTCGGGTGCCCTAAAATACTGTCCTTGACATATTCGAAGCCATAGGCCAGACTGAATCCCAGATAGATAGCCATTACCAGTGTTAAGGACAGAACCCCGCTCCATACCAGGCGCCTTCTTTTACGTTTTTTAGCCAGTTCTTCCTGGTACTGAAGATCAGCCAGCTTCTCCTCCTCACTGGGTTCCGGAAGTGACTCTTTTACATGATCTATCTCAAGGTCGATAGTGCCTTTATCTAATTTCGCCAATTCGATATCCGGCCTTGATTTTGCGAACTTAACGAGATCGGCCCTTTTCAGTACTGTTTCAATATTCTTTATGGCGTCCCCATCCAGTTTGATTTGATTCCCGTCTTTCAGCAAATGTAGACGGTCTATCAATTCCTGAGTAGTGCTCTCCAACGCATGATCATAGACCTTCTCATCGATATACTGCCGCATGATCATGGTCAGGTCGGAATAATATCCCTTGATATCCGAACGTTCCAGGTATTCCGCTTCATCAAGTTTCATCAAGGCCATTTTCGCCCGTTCATAAGGTGGAAGAATAGCGATTTTTTCAGATTCGGTCATCGGTTTCTTCCGGAGTATGAACCAATATATCAAACCACCAATAAGGGCTGCCAGGAGAAGAATGATCAAGATGATCTTCCACCAGTTCGAAGGCCCGCTATTCACCTCTATAAGCGGCTTGATCCCATATAATTTCTGCTTGGTTGTATCTACCTCTATTCC
>JBFKFP010000211.1:0-4267 GCA_041618535.1 Flavobacteriaceae bacterium | reverse complement strand
TAGGTTCAACGGTTATAGTCGGTGACCTGGAATTAGAAGACGACACAACTAGCATTACAGTTCTTGACGGGGGTGTTTTAGATGTGTCTTATGACGTTATCAATGACGGATCCTTAACTGTTGAGGATGGCGGGTCTTTGAACATCCGCGAGAGCAAACCTGTTACAGGAACCGGTTCATTCAGTGTCCGACGCGCTTCGCCTAATTATGCCCAGTCCGACCTGTATTCTATCTGGTCGACACCTGTCTCGGAAGCGGATTCACAGCTAAACACCATTTTCCTGCATGATATAAAAACCTATAAATACGATGCCTCACAGAATCCGTCTGCCTACGTTGCAGTGACAGGCTCTGAATCTATGGAAGTTGGAAGAGGCTATTTCGTTCGGCCAGTCAATACAAGTGGATCCATTGTCATGACTTTTACGGGTACCCTAAACAATGGAAATATTGACGAGACCATTTATTATAATAGCCCGACTGACAATTTTAATTTAATTGGAAATCCCTATGCCTCTAGCATCAGCTGGCTTGATTTTCATAAAGACAACAGCGAAGTCCTTGATGGGACCATGTATTACTGGAATCATACGGTTACAGCACCAAATTCCGCATCCGATTATATCAGCTTTAACCAGACGGGTTCTAATCCTCCCGGTGCATCGGGAAAAATCGCAGCCGGACAGGGATTTTTTGTAATGGCTAACCAGGCAGGTACAGTTACTTTTAAGAATTCTCACAAAGTAACTGAAAGCAATACCCTGTTTTACGGTGTAAATGACACCGATAATACAATTACTTCGAATCTAAAAAATCAATCCGGCAGCTCAATTGCAGATAATCTAAATCAGGGTCGTTCCTGGTTCAGATTAAGCGGGAACAACAAGTATAGTTCAATGTTGATTGGCTTCCTGGAAGGGGCTACAGATGGATTTGATACAGCCTATGACAGTGAATTGGTTGATGAGGGCCCAAAACTTAAACTTTATTCCTTCATTGAAGATACCAAATATGACATCCAGGGCCTTCCCCAATTGGCGGACAATAATGATTATGCATTGAATTTAGGAATTGAAGTGACTTCCGCAGGCAGTTATACCATTTCGATCGACCAGGAATACATAGATACGAATTTCGATATTATACTTGATGATATGGAACTTGGCATTCAAACCGACCTGCGCGTATTCGATTATACCTTTAATCTGCCATCGGCAACAGTTAATAATGAGCGATTCATCCTTCGTTATAACTTCAGAAATACCCTGGGCCTTGAAGACCAATCAATCGATGAGAATCAGTTAAAGGTCTATTTTGATAATGACCTGCTTCTAACACTCACTAAATCTGATAATAAGCCCTCCTTCATGAGTATGTATGATTTAAATGGAAATTTGATCCTCCTGCAGGATTTCAGCAAGAAAGTGATAACTAAAAATTTAAATCCTGGACTTTATATCGTGACATATACTTTTAAAGACAGCCAGAAAATCGTTAAAAAAGTATTGAAAAACTAAAGTTTACGCGATACATCCTTATCAGGGAACAACTTTGTATTATAGGGGAATAATCCTTTTAAGGCCGTGATAAGATCTTTAGAAATGGATGGTTATCTATTTCCTATCTTTAGTATATGCGGAATAAAGGTAGCGGCTATATTAAGATTCTGATAAAACTGTCATGGATTAGTTTCCTGCTGTTTATACTGTTCTACCAAATTGCTGCATTCCAATATCCCGGGGGCACCTATTACAATCCAGGCAAGGAGGGTTTCAGCCTTCGGGAGAATTATCTTTGTGATTTGATGGATGATGTCACCTACCAGCTTGAAGATAATCCCTCTAAGCTTTATGCGAGAATTGCACTGGGTTTTTTATGCTTTGGAATACTCTTGTTTTGGTTTTACTTCCCTGAACTTTTCAAAGGATTAACAAACAGGTTAAAGTTGATGCGTGTATGCGGGATGGCGGCCATGTTGGTTACTGTTCTCCTAAGGCCTGAGAATCATGATATAATAACTTTGACGGCAGGGTTTTTAGGTTCCTTCGCCCTGATAGTAGCTGTATATGAATTATTCAGATATGAAAGGTTAAGAGCTGCCTATTCAGGGATGATACTTCTTCTTTGTTTTCTGATGAATTTCTACATTTATGAGACAAGGGCCTGGATAGAGATTCTGCCCATGCTTCAAAAATTCACCATGCTCTTGGGCCTTGGCTGGTTTATACATCTGGGACATACAATACTGAGAATACCACAGAAAGCAGATCATTCCTGAGGGCAATCATTCACAACAGTCTATCACGCCTTGAGATGGCATTTAAAAAAGGTGCAAGAAATTAGACTAAATTTTTCCCCTATTTATTCAATTAACAATCAACTTTTTAATAGTGAAATTGTTTTCTTGATCAATACGTAAGAAATAAACTCCCTTTGAAATTTCATGAAGTACAAGTTTATTGTCAGAAATAGATAAGGTCTGATAAACATTTCCAAGAATATCATATATGGTGACCTCGGCTGAATGCAATGGAGTTCCTAAAAATTGAATTTCACCCGATTTTACCGGATTTGGCACTATTTTGAGATCTCTGAAATTGTCAAAAGCAGTTTCACTTAAAGTATAGGTTCCATATGGATATGGATTTGGACAAGAGAGATTAGTACTTCCACACGGATCAAATGCATCTACATAAATATCCCATTCCGATAAAGTGAAAGTCGGATTAGGACCAAACCCATTTTTTCTGTAAGCCCATCCCGTTAAATAATCCCATGCCATTCCTGAACCGTCTACCCCAAGTTGTCCGTAAATATCCACGATGGTAGAAAAATTTAGCTCAAGAATTATTGTGTCGTCGCCGTTTATAAAACCTGCAGATTCTTCATATGTGGCAGGAAAACCAAAGAAGGGTTCGAAGAAAAAGTTATCGGGGGTGATATAAATGGATGTACCTGCGTTCTGAGGCCCGTATATCGCGACAGATCCTATGCTGGTTCCGGTTTGGTTGTAGGTGTATAATACATAGGTGTCAAAAGCGAAATCATTTACCACATACAGTTCGATAAATCCATTATTTCCATTAAAACCGTGTCCGACTCCGGCAATGATCATGTCCTGTGAAAAGGAACAAAAGGAGATAATACAGAATAAAAAAGACAGAATTCGTTTCATATTGTTATTATTTATGGCATAACAATAAGAGGTTCAGCTGGTCACTGTACTCAAGAGCTCATGAATGAAGATACAAAAAAAACAGAAATATTGTTATGTCTATTTTGAGCAACGACTTCCGCATTATTTAGTAATTTTAGATGATCGATACATTATCAATATGAGAAAGTTGTTCACCTTACTTATAGGCATCACTTTATTGAGTGGTTGCGCCTCTACAACAGACCCTGTTTTGGGTAATCCCACCCCGGAAGAAATAGCCTCAGGAATACAAAAACTGGATGCCGACACCTTTAAGGAAGGAATAAGCAGGCGCCGAATCCAGTTGGTTGACGTTCGGACCCCTGAGGAGTATGAAGCCGGCCATATAAAAAAGGCCACCAATATCGATTTCCTGGCCGATAATTTCGAGCAGGAGATACAGAAGGTCAATAAGGATCGTCCTGTTTTCATTTACTGCCGAAGCGGCGGGCGCAGTGGTCGGGCAGCCGAACTCATGAAAAAGCTGGGATTCAAGAAGGTTTATGATCTAAGAGGTGGTTATTTGGGATGGTTAGAGGAATGATCCAATCCTTTACCCGTAGATTTCTTCTTCTTATTATGAAACCAATGACATACGATTTTATGCCTTTAATCAGTCTTTAAGGTTCTCAGAATATTTTCAAACATGGCTTTGGTTTTGCCACTACCTTTAGGTAATTGATTGAGTATGTTCTCTATTTTATCCGGTTTTAGTTTTGATTTTAATAAATCTTTCTTCAAATCGTTTAATACAACCCCTGTGTTATACCATCCATTTACACAATCATAATTATCACTTTCAGATTCATTAAGACATATCTCTGCTTGATTGATTACAGCATCGATAAGAAGGGAATAATCTTTTGCGTTTAAAACAATATCTCGAGCTGCAGCAGTTCGAGTCTCCCTGTCATATGAGAAAAGGTTTTCTGCCAGATTCTTGACTTTTAAAATGATGGTCACCTGACCCCAATAGTGTTTTTTCTCTTTAAATATGCTGTCGACCTTGACTTCGGAACCCTGAGGTATCACCCGTATTTTACTCGCCAATCTATAACCGTTATTTTTGTT
>JBFKFP010000210.1:0-4285 GCA_041618535.1 Flavobacteriaceae bacterium | reverse complement strand
GAATCCAAGATCCACTACAAACTGATTACTGCTAACATCGAGAATGTACTGTTCGCACATTTCCACATGGCCCCCGCAGGGTCAAACGGCGGCGTGGTTGCCACTCTTTATTTTAACAGCAATCCACAACCATCCGGACCGGCTAACGGTGTTTTGGCCGAAGGATACATTATGGCGGATGATGTTTCAGGCGCACTGGATGGAGACATCAGCGGCCTGGTTGAGGCTTTAAGGAACGGGATGATATACGTTAATGTGCATACCGCGGCTATTCCTTCAGGAGAGCTGCGCGGACAGTTGTGATTATAGATTCTAAGTCCAACGCTTATAAATTGTAAGCAAATTCAAGACTTAACGATTTTTTAATTCACGCATATTCCCAATTGATGAGATTTTACGTAATTTCATATTGCTATTAATTAGTTCTTAGGGAGAATTATTCTATTTGGGCTGTCGGACTTCCGGCAGCCCTTTAGTTTTTCGATAATTCTTAATTCACCGGGATGGGAGATCCGATTTGCTGTCCGGTTTATTTCTTGCGGGATGTTGGCCTTATTGCTGCAGAAAAAAACGAATGATATCGGCCGTCGAAACTATCCCAACTACCTTATAATCGTCAACTATCGGGATAGCCCTGTAATTTCCTTTAGCCAGCTCCTCTGCCACATCCTCCACAGTGGTTTCTGTAGTCCTGAAAAACGGACTGGGCGTCATGATATCCTTAACACACAGCTCCCGGTAAATGGCATTGCCGTCATCCAGGCCGGCACCCTTTATTCGATACATAAAATCGACCAGGCTTACCATCCCGACTAGCTTGCCTTCCTCAGTCACCGGAATATGGTGGTGGAACTTTTTTTTCTCGTAAATATGTTTCACATCCAGGAGATTTTGATCTGGTGAAACACAGACCACATTCTTGGTCATAATTTCAGAGATCGGAGTCGCTTTCATCGTCAGAAGATTAATATATAAAGATACGACTTAAATGGCGAAAAACCAGTTGTTTCGAACTATTTCAGACTACTGACAATAGTCATTTTTATTCGCTTCCGAAATGGGTAACTTTATGAGTTAGGCCATAAAATCCCGATAGATGAAAACCAAGACCATTTTAGAGTTGCTCACACTATCAACCAGCTTGTATCATCTTGCTAAAGAATCCCAATTAATAGACCGTTTCAACGAGATCTCGGAGAAAGGTAAAGACAGCCTGAATCACCTGGCATCCGAGAAGATCACCGATGCGGAAGGGCATGAACTGGAGTTCATTGATAAGATAATCTTTAAGACGGCCCAGGCCAAAAAAGAGCTTGAAGATAAGATCGAGGAATTGATCGTGAAATTCTATAAGAAGGTCAATATTGCCCATACCGATGAGATCCTGGCCATTAAGGATAAACTTGAAAAGTCTGACCGGGCCATCGCTCTGCTGGAAGCCCGTTTAAACCATCTTGAAGCCGCTAAAACCGAATGAACCTTTTTTTTAATATCGGTAAAAAGTACCGATCCATAACACGGTATAACCAAATCCTGAGGGTCTTGCTGAAATATGGATTTGAAGACCTTGTTCAGCACCTGGAGGAGCGCAAGCGTTATGCTATCCTGCGAAAATTGATTCCGAAGAAAAGAAAGGACCATGCCATGCAATTTACCAAATGGGAGAAGATGCGACTGGTATGCGAGGAACTGGGCCCCACCTTTGTCAAGTTTGGGCAGATCCTGAGCAACCGCCCTGACCTCATTCCGTTTGAGCTGGTTCTGGAATTCGAAAAACTCCAGGACAAGGTGCCGGCTATGAGTTCGGAAGAGGCAGTTAAAATGGTTGAAACCCAACTCGAAGACAAGGTTGACAGCCTGTTCGCCTGGTTCGATCCTGAACCCTTCGCTTCGGCCTCAGTGGCCCAGGTTCACAAGGTGATCCTTAAGGATGGCAAGAGAGCGGCACTGAAAATTCAGCGGCCGGAGATAAGGGAGATCATCATTGAGGATATCAAGGTCATGTATACCGTGGCCGATGTCCTTGAACGCCGCATTCCATCTATCAAAACCTTTGATCCCACAGGCCTGGTGAAAAATTTTGAGAACTCCATCCTAAAGGAGCTCGATTTCATACATGAGTCCATCAACGCCCAGCGTTTTCATATCAATATCACCGAGGACCCCGCACCCGACCAATACGCCTACTCTCCGGTGGTCTACCAGGATTTTACAAGTGAAAAGGTTCTAGCACTTGAATTTGTAAAGGGGATAAAGATAGACCGCCTCGAGAAACTCAAAGAGAAGGAATATGACCTGAAACTCCTTGCAGAACGCCTTTGCATCAGTTTTTTCAAACAGGTATTTGAATACGGATTCTTCCATGCCGATCCTCACCCGGGGAATCTGCTTGTACTTCCTAACAGGCATATCTGCTATCTCGATTTTGGCATGATGGGAAGCATATTGCCAAGGGATGTAAGGCTATTTGGCGAACTCTTTATTGCCATCAATACCAAGGATGTAAAGAAGATCATAATGGTGCTCCAGGATCTTTCCAATACGCCGGTCATAAAGGATCTAAGGGATCTTGAATTCGACATCAACGAATTTGTCGAGAAATATTATGTCAGGGATGTACACGACAATGAGATGAGTACGGTTCTTCTTGAACTCAAAGATATCATCGTTAACCATGAGCTAAAAGTCCCCACACATTTCTATCTCTTTGTAAGGGCGATGGTCACCATTGAAGGGGTTATCAGTAAGCTGGATCCTGAACTGGACCAGTTCGAGATGGTCCGGCCATACCTGTCAAAAAGTGTTTCACGAAAGTACAACCCTGTGAAAATGGGAAAAAAGGTTTTGAATTCCATTTACGAGATCACCGAATACATGGAAGCTTTCCCAAGGGACCTGAAGAACGCCGTCAGGAAGATCAACACCGGCCAGATCAAGGTTGACCTCACCCATAAAGGTGTTGATGCCCTTATCCATACCATGAGGCGGGTCACCAAGCAGGTTGTGACCGCTTTTATCATAGTAGCCCTCATCATCGGGTCCACCCTGTTCATTATCTCGGAAATACCACCTATCTGGAAGGGGTTCTCAGTTTTCGGAATATTTGGGATCTTATTGACCCTGCTCTTAGCTTACGGTATGATAAGGGATATCACAAAAAATGACTACGACAACTGGTAAAATAAAGAGGGCCGGAAAACCGGCCCTCTTCTCAGTTCATAATCAGAGAATCTGAAACCTTCAAGGCTTGCTAAACGCATTCTTGAAATGGACAAAAGCTTCGGAAATCTCATCCTGGAAATGATCCCATCGGGTATCTTCCTTTTCTTCTGTTCCCAGTTTTAAATTGAGCTTATCTATAAACTCATCAAACTCCTTTTTGCCTTTTTCAAAGGATGCCTTAGCATATTCCTTTCCTTTTTCAATTTTGGGTTCCAGTATCTCCAGCTGAACTTTGAACTTTTCAATTTCCACCATTAAGAACGCATAGAACTTGTTCAGGCTTTCATTGGTTTTGATCTTGGTCTCAAGATCGTGGATCGCTTCTAAAATTTTCTTTTTCTGAGCCTGGAATGCTTCTGTGGTATCCGCTTTACCCAGGGCGAGTTGTACGCGAAGTTCTTCCATCTTTATCTTGACCTCTTCGTACTTTTTCTGACCGGCTTCGATCTTGGTTTTAGCCTCTTCCACGACGTTTTTGAACGTCGCTTTGGCTTCCTCATATCGATCCATTACCTCGGCCCTGCCCTTGTCGGCTTTTCCCTGAAACTCTTCCAACTCTACTGCGGCTTTCCTGAGTTTAACCGCCAGATCATCAAAAAAATGACCTTTTTCAATTGTTTTCATAATACATGATTTGAGTTGAACATATAAAGTTCAGAACCCTGTATGAGAAATCCAATGATTTTAGTCAGTTATTCGATAAAATTTTGAACCTAGCAAGATAAAAATCAACGTCATAAGCCCAAGTATTCCAGCCAGCGCATTAAACATCTGCATATGGTTAAAGATCTTCAGCAATGGCAGTAGAATTAAAGGTGAGAGGAACTGCCCCATAAACCAGAAGGTGGTGAGCCGGCCTATCTCACGGCCACGGATCTCAAGGGGCGCCAGCTGCATGACCCAGACATTGGCATTGGGGATTGTGATACCCATTCCAAGGCCGGAGAACAACATGCCCATCATCACCATGGAGAAGCTGTCACCAAACGCGATAAAGACAAAAGCGATAGCCATAAGTCCGTAGCCCAGGGCAAATAAAGCCGGGAAGCTGAAACGCCCTTTC
>JBFKFP010000209.1:0-4311 GCA_041618535.1 Flavobacteriaceae bacterium | reverse complement strand
TTAAAATAGATTTAGTTACTTTGCAGCTTCATGAAAAGAACGGTTGCTACCCTATTCGCCGCCCTAGGAATGACTTCGGCCTACCCACAGTTAGGAGGTGAGGCAACCTACCAGTTTTTAAACCTTGTTTCTTCGCCCAGACAGGCAGCTTTGGGCGGTAAAGTACTCACCAATGTTGATTATGACGTGACCCAGGGCTTGTATAACCCTGCCACTATCAATGTGGAAATGGACAACCAGCTGGCCTTGAATTATTCCAGTTACCTCGGTGGCATCAATTACGGAACAGCTGCCTACGCCTATACCTGGGACAGAAGGACCCAGACCTTTCATATGGGTATGACCTATATTAATTATGGAGATTTTGACGGTTACGACGAAGATGGGAACCCCACAGGCACTTTTACAGGTAATGAGGCCGCTCTTTCTGTTGGTTATTCCCGTCAGATCGGATCCACAGATTTCTTTGTGGGGGGTAACTTTAAATTCATTACATCACAGCTCGAACAATATAATTCTATTGGAGCGGCAGTTGATCTGGGCCTGATCTACATCAATCCTGATATCGATTTTAATGCGGCAATAGTTGTTAGAAATGCCGGCATGCAGATAACGACCTATGCGGGATTGAATGAACCCTTGCCCTTTGAGGTTGACCTGGGGCTTTCACAGACCCTGGAGCATGTTCCTATCAGGTGGCATCTAACCTTTGAGAATCTGCAGAGATGGCCTATCGGAAGACCAAATCCCGCCAGGGACCAATCCGATTTGGAAGGTAATATTTCCAGTGAGAAAATCGGATTTTTTGGCAACCTAATAAGACACACCATAGTTGCAGCCGAGGTGTTTCCCGACAGGGGTTTTAATCTCAGAATCGGGTATAATTTCAGAAGGGCGGAGGAATTGCGTATTTTAGAGCAAAGAAACTTTTCAGGCCTTTCTTTCGGGATCGGATTGAAATTGAATAAGATGAGATTCAGTTACACCCATGCCAGGTATTCAAGTGCGGCCAACTCGAGTTTCTTCGGTTTACAAATAGATCTTCAATAAGTGCGTGATATTACCATAGCGATAGATGGGTATTCCTCAACGGGAAAAAGCACCATTGCGAAAAAGGTAGCTAAAACCCTGGGATACCTTTATGTTGACTCAGGTTCAATGTATAGGGCAGTGACCTTGTTCGCGATGGAACAGGGCCTGATTGGCTACAGTGCTTTTCATCGCGACGACCTGATCCGTGAGCTTGACAATATTCAGATCTCATTCGAGGTCAATAAGGAAACCGGGCAGTCTGAGATCCTTCTGAACGGACAGAATGTTGAAAACGCAATACGTTCAATGGAGGTTTCCAGTTTTGTGAGCCAGGTTGCAGCCGTGCCTGAGGTAAGACGTCAATTGGTAAAGATCCAGCATCAAATGGGCCGTGACAAGGGAATAGTCATGGATGGAAGAGATATTGGCACAGTGGTCTTTCCGGATGCCGAACTCAAGATCTTTATGACTGCTTCTGCCGAGATCAGGGCCAGGCGGCGCTTCGACGAATTGAAACACAGGGGTCATAAGGTGGTTTATGAAGAGGTGCTTAGGAATGTGCTTGAGCGTGACCATATCGATTCTACTCGAAAGGACTCACCACTGCGCAAAGCTGAGGACGCAGTGGAATTCGACAATTCGGAAATGAGCATTGAAGAGCAATTTGAAGGAGTGATGCGCCTTGTAAGAATGGCCATTGAGGATGAGGAATAGAGTTTTTAAAAGAATCCCTGAATAATTTTCAATTTCCCGCGTTTCTGAAACTTCATTTTTTCTTTCATTTTACTATGAATCAGCTTATTATTAAAATCTGGATTCATTAGGCAATTAAATTTAATATACTTATTTTTGCGGTCCTTTAGGCGGATTAAGGTAAGGCTAAAGGAATAAAAAAGTTAAACGCTTCTGCACCAGGGCCGCTTCATCCTACCTCCGGAGTGCAGGATACAAACAAAATCAGCAATGGCTGAAAAAGATTCAAAAGAAATCAAAACTTCAGAGGAACCCACAACTGAAGTACAGACTAAAGAAGCCCCTCAGGTTTCTGAAGCTCAAAAAAATCCCGAGAAATTTTTAAAGGAATTCGACTGGCACAACTACGAGGAAGGTATCGAGCAGGTAGCCGATAAAAAACTCGAGGAATTCGAAAAACTGGTCAATGAAAATTTTGTCGACACCCTTGATAACGATGTTGTAGAGGGAGAGGTAATTCACATGACGGATCGCGATGTCATTATAGATATCAACGCCAAGTCTGAAGGGGTGATCTCCTTAAATGAATTCAGGTATAACCCGAATTTGAAAGTAGGTGATAAGGTAGAAGTTCTTATCGATGTACGTGAAGATGCCACAGGACAATTGGTTCTTTCACACCGTAAAGCCCGTGTTATAAAGGCATGGGATCGTGTGAATGCGGCCTATGATTCAGGAGAGATCGTTAACGGGTTTGTAAAATGCCGAACCAAAGGTGGTATGATCGTCGATGTCTTCGGAATAGAGGCATTCCTTCCAGGTTCGCAGATAGACGTTAAACCGATCCGCGATTACGATCAGTATGTAAATAAAACAATGGAATTCAAGGTGGTTAAGATCAACCATGAGTTCAAGAATGTTGTTGTTTCTCATAAAGCGCTTATCGAAGCCGATATTGAAGAGCAGAAGAAAGAAATCATCAGCCAGCTTGAAAAAGGCCAGGTACTTGAGGGAACAGTCAAGAATATCACATCGTATGGTGTATTTATGGACCTTGGTGGTGTAGACGGGCTGATACATATTACAGACCTTTCTTGGTCAAGGATCAATCACCCGAACGAGATCGTTGAATTAGACGAAAAGCTTAACGTGGTTATTCTTGACTTCGATGAGGATAAATCACGTATTCAACTCGGATTGAAACAGCTTAGCAAGCATCCGTGGGATGCCCTTGGAGATGAATTGAAAATAGGCGACAGGGTGAAAGGAAAAGTAGTGGTAATCGCTGATTATGGTGCATTTATAGAGGTGGCTGAAGGTGTTGAAGGCCTTATCCACGTCTCTGAAATGTCCTGGTCAACCCACTTGCGTTCTGCCCAGGATTTCGTTTCAATAGGAGATGAGGTAGAAGCCGAAATTCTTACTCTTGATCGGGAAGACAGGAAAATGTCATTGGGTATCAAGCAACTGACACCAGATCCATGGACAGATATCACTAAAAAATATCCTGTAGGCTCCAAGCATGAAGGAATAGTTCGCAACTTCACCAATTTCGGGGTGTTTGTGGAACTGGAAGAGGGAATAGACGGATTGATCTATATCTCCGACCTTTCATGGACCAAGAAGATCAAGCACCCAAGTGAGTTCTGTAACGTAGGAGATACCCTTGAGGTTATTGTCCTTGAATTAGATGTTGAAGGCCGAAAATTGAGTCTTGGCCATAAACAGACCAAGGAGAATCCATGGGATAAGTATGAGAAGGAATTCGGATTGGAAACAGTACATAAAGCCGAGATTGCCGAGATCGTCGATAAAGGTGCTACCATCAAATTGAATGAGGATATCACCGCTTTTGTTCCTTCCAGACATCTTGAAAAAGAAGATGGAAAGAAACTTAAGAAAGGCGAAGAGGCTGAATTCAAGATCATTGAATTCAACAAGGACTTCAAACGAGTGGTAGCTTCACATACAGCGATCTTCCGCGAAGAAGAGGCCAGGATAGTAAAAGCCGCTACCCGTAAGGCTCAGGCGGCCGCAGCAGAGGCTAAACCCACGCTTGGAGATGCCAATGATGCGCTTCAGGCTCTGAAAGATAAGATGGAAAAGAATAAATAATGTTCCTTCTTGGAGATAAGATAAGCCTTCAAGGTCCTTCCGGATTTTGGAGGCTTTTTTTATCGGACAATTTTGAGACAAGGATTTTATTTTTTTGATGTAACTTTGCGAACAGAGTTGAGAACGCCAATGAGCAAAAAAGTTTTACTTAATTCCAAAGAAGTAAGCATCATTCTTCACCGACTGGCCTGTCAACTTATTGAAAATCACAAAGACTTTAATAATACAGTGCTGGTTGGTCTTCAGCCAAGAGGAAAATTCCTGCTTGACCGACTGGCTCAAATGCTCAGATCCGAATACAAGATCAAGGATCTAAAGACCGGTTACCTGGATATTACATTTTTCAGAGACGATTTCAGAAGGGGGGAGAAGATACTTGAGGCCAACACAACTGAGATAAACTTCCTTGTAGAGAATAAGAATGTGGTTTTTATCGATGACGTGCTTTATACAGGAAGAAGTATCAGGGCT
>JBFKFP010000208.1:0-4318 GCA_041618535.1 Flavobacteriaceae bacterium | reverse complement strand
CCGAAATCCTGGATCAGTGAATGATATATGCTTTCAATCTTGGTGTCTATCAGCTCGGTAGTAATGTGATCGGCTACGTCCTTCACAGGAATATGATCTGTTAGTAACCCCACTTTCAGATTTTCAGTAACCATAAACATCAGGCTATTACCCTCCAGCTCCTGGTTCAGAAAATCGGTATGCCCCGGAAAATTAAAGTCTTCAGCCTGTACATTATGCTTATGTATTGGCGCGGTTACCAGGACGTCAATACCTCCTTCCCTCAAGGCTTGGGTTGCAGCCTTGAACGACCTGATAGCGTATTTGCCAATTTTTGGATCTTCTTTGCCGAACTCGATATTGACGCCTTCTTTCCAGACATTCATTACATTGAGCTTGCCATGCACAACTTTATCGAGCTCATTTATTGAATGAAACCGCAATTCGCTTTCAAAATGCTTTTTCATGTAAGAAAGATACTTTGATGAAGCAAAAATCACAGGAGTGCAAAGCTCGAAGAACCTGCTGTCATCGAATGTCTTTATTATCAATTCCCCGCCAATGCCGTTGAGGTCGCCTACCGAAATCCCGACTATTATTTTATCATCCTTATGCATCAGAAAAGGCTTAAGTTCGTAATTTTGCATTGCAAATTTAACCATTAAAAACCAATACTGCATGTTTACGGGAATAGTTGAGGCCATGGGTAAGATCACCAGCCTGGAGCAAGAAGGTAATAACGTTCACATTGGAGTCAAGTGTGGTTTTTCCGGCGAATTAAAAGTGGACCAAAGCGTTTCACACAACGGGGTGTGTTTAACGGTGGTGAAAAAAGACGAATACGGCTACACGGTCACCGCCATTGACGAAACTTTGAAACGATCCAATCTTGGTGACTTAAACATCGGAGACCATGTCAACCTCGAACGGGGTATGAGGATAGGGGACAGGCTGGATGGTCATATTGTTCAGGGGCATGTAGATCAAACCGCTGTCTGTACAGGGGTTGAGGAAATGGACGGTAGCTGGATCTACCGGTTTAAATACGAAGAAGATAAAGGCAACATTACCATTCCCAAAGGATCGATTACCGTAAACGGGGTGAGCCTTACAGTTGTTGATTCTCTTGATGGAGAATTCAGTGTCGCCATTATTCCATTCACTTACGAAAACACAAATTTTAAATCAATTGAGGTAGGCACCAAAGTTAATTTAGAATTTGATGTTATCGGGAAATATGTTGCGAGATTGAGTGAAGTGAAGAGATGATCAGGAGCGATGCTTTCGAAGTTCAACAGCCTTGTAAATCCCATAAATCAATCCCAAAATCAATAGCAATCCCGCGGGCCCGTCAATAGGCAAACCCGGAGGAGGTGGCGGCATTGGCGGTGGGGGATTCGCCTGGGCCACAGACAAGAAGCTTGTCAATGAAAATAAGATTGAGGCTAAGATCATGATGGCATTTATTTTCATTCCAGGCAGTAAAAGTATGAAAAAAAGCATGTTATCAAAACATTTCTGCTTAAAAATTATCCTTGAAATGCATAAATCATCGATAAAATGCACGATGCCAAGGTCTTAATTTTCGCTGTTTTAATTGTTGAAAAATTGACTTTCCCCTTGGTTAATCATTCACTTCAATTGACTTTTTATACAACAATTGATTCCTTGAAATTGTTTTTGTTCTAAATTTACAACGTTTCGGACCTAAAAAGTAATGAAATAAATCCAAATCGGTATTTTGCTTTAGTTAAATTCTTCCGGGCCAATCACTTTATGTCAAACAAAACAATTCTTTGGTCGGTAACTGTAGCTGTTGCCGGTTTTCTTTTCGGCTTTGATACCGTGGTCATTTCAGGGGCTAATGAACCTATCAAGGAGCTTTGGCAGACCTCTCCCTGGTTTCATGGAACTTTTATTATGTCAATGGCCTTATGGGGAACTGTGATCGGTGCACTTGCAGGCGGCATCCCGGCCAACCGGTTTGGCAGGAAACGAACCTTATTCTGGATTGGGGCCTTGTTCTTGTTGTCTGCCATAGGGTCTGCACTGGCCCCCGATAAATTCTCATTCTCGTTCTTCCGTTTTATCGGGGGACTTGGGGTTGGCGCCTCCTCTGTTGTGGCGCCCATGTATATTTCCGAGATCTCGAGCTCCCAGAACAGGGGAAAGCTGGTCGCGCTTTATCAGTTTAATATTGTGTTCGGGATTTTCGTTGCCTATTTTTCAAACTTATGGCTGCAAGGATTCGATGGCGCAAATGATTGGCGATGGATGTTGGGCGTTGAAGCCATTCCCGCCCTGATCTATTGTATGCTTATCCTTATTGTTCCCAGATCACCAAGGTGGCTGATCATAAAAAAAGGTGAAGATGAAGAAGCCCTGGGAGTGCTCAGAAAAATATATGATCGGGAAAACGCTGAAAGGCACTTAAAGGAAATAAAAGAAGAGGAGCGATCCCTGGAGAGCACATCAGCCAATATTTTTACCAGGGCATTCCGATTCCCACTGATATTGGCATTCCTGGTAGCCTTTTTCAATCAGTTATCAGGAATAAATTTCCTGCTTTATTACGCACCTGAGATCTTCGGACGTGCGGGGATTGAAGATCCTTTCCTTGCCTCGGTTTATGTTGGCCTGGCGAACCTTGTTTTCACCATGATCGGGATGAGTATGATAGATAAATTCGGGAGGCGGCAGTTGCTTATAATCGGTTCAATAGGATATATTATCAGTCTCTCGGTAGTGTCCTGGGCTTTCAAGACAGATGCGAGCGCCACGGTGCTCCTTTCATTCATCATCGTATTTGTGGCGTCACATGCCATAGGTCAGGGTGCGATTATCTGGGTCTTCATTTCCGAGATCTTTCCGAACAGGGCCAGAGCGATGGGTAACTCCTGGGGATGCGGAACACATTGGGTCTTTGCCGCACTGATTACCCTTTTAACCCCTGTTTTCCTGGATGAGAAAGCCGGGATCCTCAAAGATGATCCATGGATCATTTTTGCGTTTTTTGCAGGAATGATGGTACTACAACTTTTGTTTGCCCTGTTTATGATGCCTGAAACAAAAGGTGTTTCCCTTGAGGAGCTCAGTAAAAAACTTATCAAATATGAAAACAGTAAACAGAATCAATTGGAATCTGATTAAAATCTGATTCAGTCTTTCTTTACGATTACCGGTTTTGTAGAGTTTCTCGCGATAACCTCTGTTCTTACACGTATTATTTCCTTTTGAACAGGCTTTTTAAGTTTTTTATTCTGAATCTCATTGTAAAGCAGTTCGAATGCTTTCTCTCCCATTTCGTAACCGGGCTGATCAACAGTGGAAAGGGTTGGTGTTGTGATCCTGGTCAGGAACCAGTTGCTGAATCCCATTATCGAGATATCATCCGGGACCTTGATCCCCCTTTCGGTTAAACGGACCATTGCCCCTGTGGCAAGAAGATCGGTAAAAGCGAACAATCCGTCTATTTCGGCTCCAGAGTCCATAATAGTATCAGCCACTTCATAACCGTCTTCATAGGTTAGGTTCTTAGTCTCAAAAACAAGCTCATCCCTGAACTCCAATCCGTGATCTTTGAGAGCGTTTTTATAGCCCATAAACCTGTCTATGGTGGTCTGTGGTTTTAATGGCCCCCTGATATGGGCAATATTTTTACAACCTGTGTCTATAAGATATTTGGTTGCATCGTAAGCGGCTTTGCGGTCATCGATAATAACCTTTGAACATTCCAACAGTTTGGATATTTTGTCATACAGCACGACCGGTGTTCCCTTCTCGATCACATCTGCAATATGATCGTAATTAATTGTTCTGTCTGAGAGTGAAATCAAAATACCATCCACATTCTTCTCAAGCAACAATTGCAGTTGTTTCTTTTCCGTTTCATAAGACTCTCCCGATTGCAATGTGATAACAAGGTATCCTTTTTCTTCAGCCTTGTCAATTACGCCTTTTATTATACTTGCAAAAAAATGATGAACGATCTCAGGTGCTATAAGGCCGATTATGCATGATTCCCTGTTTCTGAGGCTTTGGGCAAATGAATTTGGCTTGTAATCCAAATCCTTGGCCAAAGCCCTGACCTTTCGCTTGGTTTCCTTGCTTATATCCGGATAATCTTTTAGCGCTTTGGAAGCGGTTGCGACAGATATTCCAAGAATCTCAGCTATTCTTTTTAAAGTGATATTCGTCATCGACCAATCTTTGAATTAAATTTTAATTCATAGTCTCTTTGAAGCATTTTGGTACTTTTAGCAAAATTATTGTATTTTCATTGACAAAATACTATTTTCGTATCGCATAAATTGCCAAATATATAGTCGCCGAAAACGAT
>JBFKFP010000207.1:0-4325 GCA_041618535.1 Flavobacteriaceae bacterium | reverse complement strand
GATACATCAACATTGACCTGAATATGGATGGTACAGGCCGTTTTTCCGGATCGAATAACGACAGCAATCTAATCAAGGACAATGTCCTGGTTCATCCGGGAAACCTGTTTAATTCAACTACCTTTGTCATCCAGGGAACGGTTCCTCCCTTAACCAATTGATTCCGGTATTGAATAGAAGAAGATCCTTTCAGAAGAATTTGAGTTAACTAAAAAAACTCGAACCAGTTACGTCAATGGTTCGAGTTTTCCGAGTATTTAGGTTCTGATGTTTCTTTTCAGAGACCCATCCGGTGGGCTTGCTTTATGTTTCATCCGGCAGCTGCTACTCTACTGCCTTTATTTATTAGACACATCAACTGAAAAAAAGTCACACCAGAAATAATAGATTTTACTTATTGTATTATAATTAATATGTCGGGCATTATATCAAGTGAGGCGGGGGGTCAGATATCGGGGAAACATAAGTAAGGTTAAGCTCTGGCAGATTCTACGTGATTAATAGCACAGTTTAGTAGGGCGTCATCCCCTTTCAGGGGATTTAGGTTAAGGTCACTATATGTTCCATCCTGACATGGTATTATTTTTTTTTGCTCATAACAGGCTGTGGTGAGGGAACCACATCCGGTTAATCTGGTAGAATTAATATGGGACAAAAAGTGTTTGTTATATCGGCCGGGATTTCTTTTCCTCAACCGGGTTTCTTATCAGGTTAAGATTTGCTTGTTCCAATCTATTTAATCGGGGTCCGGCCCTTTAGTTGATCGCTCTTGCCAATGTTTCTTTTCAGAGGCCCATCCTGCGGACTTGCTTTATGTTTCACCAGCTAATTATTCCTGATCTTCTACTATTCAGACACAGCTTTTTTTAAAAGGTCACAATTCCTGACATTTATTCTATTTTTATAGCGTTAGAACAATCTTATTAAAACCGTTAACCGGTCAGAAGAACCTGATGGATCAACCAGAACCGACACATGAATTATGAATTTCTCACCTCCGGTCCATATTACTATAAGCGGTATATTCAGCTTATAAATGATTCCAAAGGGGTCATACATTTGCAGATCTATACCTTTGAGAATGATGCTACGGGTAAGCGGGTTCAAAAAGCCCTGATAGATGCCTCAAAGCGCGGGGTTTCGGTAAATGTGGTATTGGATGGCTTCGGAAGTGGTCATTTGCCCCAGGATTTTTTAGATGATTTCACACAAAATGGGATTACTTTAAGATTCTTTTCCAAGCTTAAATTTTCACTCCCGTTGCGTCTCGGAAGGAGACTTCATCAGAAATTGCTCGTCATAGATTCAGAACATGCAATTGTAGGAGGAATTAATATCGCTGATCGTTATAACGGCGATAAGGAAGAAAGTCCGTGGTTAGACTTTGCTATTTATTTATCCAGTCCGGAATGTGTTCGATTGCATAACCTGGCAGAGAGAATTCTCAACAGGAAAAGAATAAAAAGAGTGAGGTTGACCAACCACTGGGCGGATAAAAACTCAGAAGATTTCTCAAAATTAAATGTTCTGGAAAATGATTTCTTCCGGAATAAATTGCAGATCAGGCGCAGTTACAACAGGGCGATTAGAAACACCCGGGATACCATTGTTATATTCGCGAGTTATTTTTTCCCCGGGTACAAACAGCTTAAATATATCGAACGAGCATTGAGCCGAGGTGTTGAGGTTCATTTGATCCTACCCCGGAAAACAGATGTTCTTTTTTATCATACCGCCGTGAAATATTATTACGGCCGGCTACTTCGGAAAGGCGTGCGCATTTATGAATATACAAGGGCAATATTACACGCTAAGGTTGCTGTGGCCGATGGTTACTGGTGCACCGTTGGTTCGTATAACCTCAATGATTTAAGCGATATGTTAAGCGTAGAACTGAATGTGGAGGTTTTTGATGAGCGATTTGCAAAAAAATTCCATAATCAGCTGTCTGAGATCATCGAGAAGGATTGCGAAGAAATATCAAAAAACGACTATGTGAAGGCGCCATTTTATATCCAGCTGTGGTACGCCCTGTATTATTTCGTAGTGATTCAATCCTTGAAGGTGCTGTATTGGCTAACAGATAAGCACAAGGAATATCAGATCGAGTGATTTTGATCCGGCTTTTATCCTCAGCGGCAGAAAACCACAGATCCAAATCAGGTTCCGATATAACCAACTGTTCATAAGATTATTATGGGTGAAAACCTGACATTATTTACAACTTAGAAATGTCAATTTGACATTTTAGAATTGAAATCCTACACCGATTGTCTTTCTGGCGACAGTTGCAATACCAAACTCCTGTGGATTCATAAAATTGGCATTTTTTTTGCTTTTGCAAAAATGATTTTTTTGAATGATTTGTCTAACTTAAAATTTTGTAATTATGAGCGATTTAGTGATCACAAAAAACGGAGGTCTGACAAAAACAAATTCAAACGGTCTGACCTTTCCAAGATGGTCAGAATGGATCGATGAAATGTTCAACAGAGACCTTTCGTCAGTATTCAACTCAAACTTTAACCAGGGTCTGACCCTCCCAAAAGTCAATATCAGGGAAACCCGGGATGCTTATTTCGTAGAAATGGCTGTTCCAGGGTACAGGAAGTCAGATTTTGTTATTGATCTTGATAATAAAGTGCTTTCGATTTCTGCGGAATTAAATGAAACCAGCAAGGAAGAAGAGGCGAATTACTTGAGAATGGAATATGGGTATTCATCCTTCAAACGCTCTTTCTCACTCCCGGAAATCATCATTGAGGACGAGATCAAGGCCGAATATAAAGATGGTGTGCTAAGTATCCATCTTCCTAAAAAGGAAGAGGCGATTCAAAAGCCACCGAGGACGATTAAAATTTCTTAAACAAAAAGAGAGGCCGGAATCTCCGGCCTCTTTTGATTTTTACCTCATCAAAAATTCATCCGAAACTCAATTATCCTGAGCACCCTGTAAAATCCATTCTTCAATCTTCTGCTTTTCAAAATTGGATAAGGATCCATTAGGCGGCATGCCACCACCGAAAACGCCATCGTCATTTATTTTATGCCAGAGTACAGAATCGTCTGTACTGAACGGAGCAATCCGAAGGTTTGGAGAATAATTGGCAGAACTAACGTCAACGAGCAGATTATAGCTGAAACCTTCCTGAAGATTCAGGCCGGTTGGATGGCTTTCATCATGGCACTGGATACAATTATTTGAAAAAATAGGCTGAATGTCGTTAGAGAAACTTACATCCAGGGGCGGATCTTCCTCAGATTCTACAATAATGGGTCCCTCTTCGGCCACGCAGGACATCAGGAATGTACCGAGAATCACTAAAATCATCGAAAATTTATATACTTTATTCATCTCTGTTAACTTTTCTAAAGGTTCGTTTAATGTTAAATCCTATCAATATTTCGCCATCGGTAAAGTCCAGCGGATTGGAGTAATACAGGTTCTGCGGAATGATCTGGTTGGTGGTCGCAATGAACATCTGAAATGCATGTCCTGCAGTACCTATCTCATATCCCAGGGCTATAGGATTGGTCCATTCATCAGATCTATCATTGAACTTTGCTGTATACTCGAAGATGATGGATGAAGTTATCCCAGTTTTGAATCTTCCTCCAAGGGTTGCACCAAACAAAAGGTTTTGATTGTCCTCAGGAGCCAGTGTCTTATAGATCATGGTAGGACTGAGGAACATAGACAGTTTTTCTCCAAATTTCCTTGAAACGATCAGTTGCCAGTTGTAAGCAAATCGGTGAGCAAACTTATACTCGAAGGGAGTTTCACCATCGGCGAAGAATTCGTTAGGTGCCACCTCCGGAAAGTCTAAAGAGGAAATAGCCGTATTTAAATACAGGGACATGGAAAAAGGTGTTCCCGTTTCCTTTTGTCGGAGAAAGGTATATTTGGCCTCAAAGTCATAAACCTTGTCGATTTTTGTTCTGCCCAGTCCAACCTGGAACCGATCGGAGATGGCGAATGTGAATCCAAACCTGATGTTAGCCGAGCCGTCAAAGCCCAGGAACTCTTCTATTACCGTGCTCCCGAATCGATTTAAATCAAGTTCGCCGAATCGATGCTGAATCCGTAATTGAAAGGTGCCTCGCTTGGTGGTTTCGGTGGTCTGGTTGTTGATGAGCATGCCGTAATTAAAGACATTGCTCACGAAACTCTCTCCTCCGAGCATATCATCGAGGATATCGTCCTGGGAATGTATTCTGTTTATGAACAAACAATTGAGAATTATCGCCAGGATGAGAATAGATGTTGGTTGTTGAAATTTCATCATTGATCACTTTTATTTAAGGTTCGTATGAATGTGACCAGT
>JBFKFP010000206.1:0-4329 GCA_041618535.1 Flavobacteriaceae bacterium | reverse complement strand
GAATATTGTCCAGGCCTGTACTATTATTTTGAAGGTAAAAAGCTGGATGCCTTTTGGTATGCTCCACCAGCACCTAGGTATCCACGTATTTTTATTAGCGAACTAAGGGTTGTCGAGCTTTCCGATAACGCACAGAGAATAATATCAAAGTACACAAAACACATTACCACTGATCCGGTAGATAGTTTGAATCTTGGCAATCCAGAGGCAGTAGGTGCATTTTTCTATAACCCTCTTTGGGACTTGCCCACCCTGGAAGATTATAAGGAATTATTGGAGGAGAGCGAATATGCCGCCTGGGTAATTTACAATCGGTATTATCTAAATCATTATACGATCAGCGTCCATAAACTTCCAGCATCCTACAATACAGTTGAGAAATTTAACAATTTTTTGGAATCGATAGGTATCATTTTGAACACTTCGGGGGGTAAGGTCAAGGTGAGCAAAGATGGTCTATTAAGACAAAGTAGTACCGTTGCAAGAATGATAGAGGCCGATTTCGCCGATGCGGCTAAGGCAAAAATAGCTGGCAGTTATGTAGAGTTTGCCGAACGCCTACCATTACCCGGTTTTGATAAGGATGAATATTTAGGAGACAAACACAGACGAGACGGATTTGAATCTGCTAATGCAGACAAAATTTTTGAAAGCACCTATAACGAACAGACCAAAAAGTTACAGTAATGAAAGACATATTGAAATTTGGACTTGACACTCCATTATATAGTGCCAGTACAGGACAAAACACCTGGTTGGGATAAGGGGGTTTGATAAAAATCTAATTCCCGTAGATAGGGAGGTGCAGGGAAATGTATAACTTATTGAAGATTCGGACTATCGGAAAATAATTACGCAGGCTAAAAAGGCCTATCCCATTTGGAAAGCAATGCCTACCGCTCAACGTGGGGAGATTGTACGACAATTTAGAGACACCCTCCGCGATGAAAAGGAAAATCTTGAGAAACTCGTAAGCTATGAAATGGGGAAAAGTCTTCAGGAAGGTAATGGCGAGGTTCAAGCTCGGACACACTTCTCTGCAGGACCACCCCCGATAGCTATCGGGGAGGATTCCCGAACAACGTGAGGGAATCAATCCCGTCAATGGGAAATTCCAAATGAAAAAGTAATAATGGTTTCGAAGAAACCGAAAGGACTCACTTTACTGCAGGACCACCTCCTTGGGCCGTTTTCCGAACATAGTGAGGAAAACAATCCCGACTTCCAAGCTCGCTTGCGAAAGCGGAGAAATGGAAAAGAACCACTGACTGCGAAAGCAGTCGGAAGGGCTTGGGCACGCTTCTCTGCAGGACCACCCATTGGGAGGCTTCCGAAGTGAAACGTAGGAAGCAATCCCGTGCTCAAAATCGGTTGGAAAGACAAATAGAAAAGAACCGCCGGCTGCGACAGCAGTCGGAAGGGGTTGGGCACGCTTCTCTGCAGGACCCCCCATTGGGAGGATTCCCGAACAACGTGAGGGAATCAATCCCGACAAAGGGAAATTCCATCCCGATGCCGATAGCTATTGGGACTTTCAAAACCACATTGCAAAAAATAAAAAGGGAAGCAACCTGAAATTCTTAAATCTAATTTAGATTTGAAGAATCCATTTCTAAATAAAAACCCCTCATGCAAAGCAAAAGGGGTCGATTTTCAGAAAATAATAATCTTAGTAAACATTTCTGGCATTCGAACCAATATTCCCCTGTAACAATATCGTTTCCATATGCTGGAAGGAACGATGAATCTTAACGTGTCCGTCGAAATTAATCAATTGATCGTAGGAGATGGGCTGTCCATTATCCAATTTTGTGACCACGGTATTGCTCTCCAAACAACCGCATGGATCTAGGGTTATGGCTATGGGCCCACCCTCTTCAAGACTATTATAGTAGATATAGGTGGGATGAATCTCATCTGAAGTACCCGCCAATTCAATGGTCACTGTTGAGGATCCATTTGTATTCTTTTTGATGATCACTTTGCCCAATAGACTGGGATCATCAGTATATCGCAATTGAAATACCTTGGATTCTGTAAAAGTCTGGGGGTCATCCTTACTGCAGCCTAAAAGAAATATAACTCCCAGCAATAAAAAGGATAGAGTCAATTTTTTCATAGTCGTTCATTTTTTGGAACATAAGATAAAAGTATCGAACTAAATTACGTGAAACATTATTATTTCTTTTATCTGTTAAAATTTTCGATGTGAGGTGGTTAATTCTTCAATGAACAAAAAAAATCCCCATTTGAAGAAACGGGGATATAATCTAGTTATTCCGGAATTAGTAGATATTTCTGGCGTTCTTCCCGATATTTCCTTGGAGTAAGATCGTTTCCATATGATTTTCACTTCTGTGTACTTTTAGATGACCATTGAAATTAATCAGATCATCGAATGAGACGGTAGTTCCGTCATCGAGTTTAGAAACACGTGTATTACTTACAAGACATCCGCATGGATCTAAGGTTATGGCAACCGGGCCACCCTTATCCAAACTGTTATAATAAATATATGTGGGATGTACTTCAGATGAAGTCCCATTTAATTCCATTTTTACATTGGTAGACCCATCCGCATTTTCATAGAAAATCACTTTTCCCAGTAAAGTGGGGTCATCGACATAACGCAATTGATAAATCTGGGATCGTAACTGACTTGGGCCATCATCCTTACTACAGCCTGTAAATAAGAAGGAGCCAATAACAAAAAGTAGTAATGCAGTCTTTTTCATAATAGAGTTCTTTTGGAGCAAATAATTTCACACAACTAATGTATTTGCATTCTTTCTTATTTTCTTTAATTAAACTTTAATCCGCTTAAATCATCGACGATTTACAATGTTTTAGGTTATTTCATAGCAATCTCATTTTCTCAAGATCATTTTTCCTAACTAATTTGGGATCTCTAAGTTTAGAACCATCGCCCTCTAAAACCATTTGTAATTAAGTTCTAACCAATTACTGGTTCCTAATAAATGGTTCATAATAAGAGCTGAAATACATTAACTTATTGTAATTTAATGCCTCAGGTTTATTAGTCACTGAACCATGAATGGCATCAATCTCCTTACAAACATTTCTGCTTTCCTGGTTGAATTACTTTTACTGGTCATTTTTGTGCCTAAAACCCTGTTTAAAATTATCAAAGACCCTAAATGGGTACATCAACACCTTACCCCCGAAAAGAAGGAGGAGGGTACGCACCCAGACTTCGTGTCTCCTGTACTCCTGTATCTGATTACCGCCCTGGTGCCCGTTGTCCTTTTCCCGGCAGGAAAGATCCTGGTTGCCCTGACTGATTTTACTGATTTCACCGCCGAACTCACCAGTGCCGAAACTTTCACCAAAGGCGCCATTTATATGGGCATCCCACTTTCTGTTGCGTTTGTCCTTACGGTGATCAAAGATCAGGGGTTGCACCGATCTTCTTTGGAAAAACACTTTTTTATCCAGTGTTATTACCTGGCCCCTTTGTTATTAGTGGTGCAGCTGCGTTGGGTGCTCGAGATATCCTGTCTCAGTTTAGGAAATCTGTATCTAGACAGCTACATCCTCCCTGTCCTGATCGCAACCATCATCTGGTTGCTCCTTGTCGAATTATTTTACATCCATAAGGTACTGGCTATGAACATATGGAAAACGGTTATTACCGTGCTCATTTCCTTCGGACTGATCTTTGTGATCACAGATTCTGTAGCGTTTAAAGTGATTCCCGGCGACTGGTTCGGGAATGCAGACCTGATGGGCCTTATCCTCGTGGTTCTTATCTCGATGTTCTTTGGAGTAGCCTTCTTGCTGGCTTTTCTTTCATGGGCGAGGAAAAAACGTTCCTGAACTTCACTCGATTTCACAAAGTGTGGCATCAAAATGATGTATTCAATCTGACTTTTACATCCATAATGAACCTTCATAACCGTTTTAGAAATCAACCCTTTGGGGTATAACCCATGAAAATATTCTTCTTAAACAGGGGCTGAGCCAGGCCGGGGTGTTCATATGTTCTGTTATGGCATGTCTCCATCTGCCAATTCCTTCCCTTTCCGGGGCAACGGAGCCCTTTGATTAGCCGTCTTCATCTCCGCATAGCGGGGATCCTGTATGTAGTCCTCCTTCTGCATCTTCATCACCTCAATGCTTAAAAAGCCGAACTCACTCACCACCTTCCCGTAAAAACGGTAGATCCCCCGTCCCCTGAACCGGTATTTGGCGGCCACAGGCGGGAAGAGTACCGTGTCGAACACCTCCCCTTGCTGGTCGACCAGGGTGGCGAAATTCATCCGTTTGCCTGTATGGGTCTTGGTGTTCTTGACCGTGACCAGATAGCCG
>JBFKFP010000205.1:0-4331 GCA_041618535.1 Flavobacteriaceae bacterium | reverse complement strand
GGGCAGCAACAAACTGATATATACCGACTCGAAGACGGCAATGGGCTGGGTTAAAAAGAAAAAATGCAATACAAAGCTGCAGGCCAATGAGAAAAACGCGGAACTCTTCACACTTGTTACACGTGCTGAAAACTGGTTGGCCAAAAATGCATTCACTACTGTAATTGTAAAATGGGAAACCGAGGCCTGGGGTGAAATTCCAGCTGATTTCGGCAGGAAATAGAAGCTATTTTCAAGCCTTGCTCCTGTCTTTTTTGCCGAATTTTTTTTACGTAAGTTTGCAACGAATTCATATAATGATAAATGGGGAAATTACTGATTGTGGGAACGGTGGCATTCGATGCTATAGAAACTCCGTTTGGTCAGACCGATAAAGTCCTTGGAGGCGCTGCAACATTTATAGGTCTTGCAGCTTCTCAGTTCAAAGTTGATTCTGCAATAGTCTCAGTGGTTGGAGGTGATTTCCCAAAAAGTTATTTGGATCATTTTACCAACCGTCAGATCGATATATCGGGGATTGAAATCATTCAGGAGGGCAAGACTTTCTTCTGGAGTGGCAGGTATCACAATGACATGAATACCCGGGACACGCTTTCCACAGAATTGAATGTATTGAGTGATTTTGATCCGAAGGTTCCGGAAAATTTCAAAAATTCAGATATCCTGATGCTGGGCAACCTCCATCCTGATGTACAGTCTAATGTGCTTGATCAAATGAATCAGAAACCCTCTCTGGTCATTCTGGATACTATGAATTTTTGGATGGAACATACATTAGAAGAGTTGCACGGCATTTTAAAAAGAACTGATGTTCTTACCATCAATGATGAGGAAGCCAGGCAATTAACCAATGAATATTCACTGGTTGTCGCTGCGAGAAGGATACATGAGATGGGGCCTAAATATGTGGTTATCAAGAAAGGGGAACACGGTGCTTTGCTGTTTCATAATGATAACGTCTTCTTCGCTCCGGCCTTGCCATTGGAGGAAGTGTTTGATCCAACCGGCGCTGGTGACAGCTTTGCAGGCGGGTTCGCCGGATACCTGGCGAAAACGAGTAATATATCATTCGATAATATGAAGAATGCTGTGATTTACGGTTCGACCCTGGCGTCATTCTGTGTTGAGAAATTCGGTACGGAAAGGATGTTGGAGCTAACCGGAGACGAAGTTTATCAGAGGTTACAGGAATTTAAAAATCTGACGCAGTTCGAAATAGAGTTATCTTAAAGATATGCGCCTCGTTTGAGGCGTATTCCATTTATACCGATGAGTGACAGTATAAAACATGAATGTGGAATCGCCTTGATACGGCTGTTAAAGCCACTGCAGTATTACAAGGAGAAATATGGAAGTGCCTATTATGGGATACATAAAATGTATCTCATGATGGAGAAACAACACAACCGTGGGCAGGATGGAGCAGGATTTGCAAGCATCAAGCTAAATATGGCACCCGGACAACGTTATATAAGCAGGGTCCGTTCAGTTGAAGCTCAGCCTATACAGGATATTTTTTCTCAGATCAATAACCGAATCAATTCGGTTTTGAAGGAACGCCCGCAGCTTCTGGAGGATATCGACCTTCAAAAAAGAGAAGTTCCTTATTTGGGCGAATTATTTCTCGGTCATGTACGATATGGAACATTTGGTAAAAACAGTCCTGAGAGCGTTCATCCTTTCCTCCGCCAGAATAACTGGATGCATCGAAATCTGATACTTGCCGGTAATTTCAACATGACCAATGTCAAAGAGTTATTTAAAAACCTTGTCGACCTCGGTCAACATCCAAAGGAGTATACCGACACCATCACTATTATGGAAAAGATCGGCCATTTCCTGGATGATTCAGTAAACAAGATATATAAGGATCTCAAAAATGAGGGCTATTCCAAAAGCGAATGTTCCCCCCTGATCGCTGACCGGCTGAATGTTGCCAAGATCCTGAGAAAAGCCGCAAAAAACTGGGATGGTGGTTACGCGATGGCTGGATTATTAGGCCATGGTGATTCATTTGTCCTGAGAGATCCTGCCGGAATCCGGCCCACGTTTTATTACAGGGACGAAGAGATAGTGGTGGTGGCCTCTGAGCGCCCTGTTATCCAGACAGTTTTTAATGTAGGCTTTAACGAGGTGAAAGAGTTGCCTCCTGGTCATGCTATTATCACAAAAAAGTCGGGAGATGTGAACATCAAGAAGATAATAGAGCCTCTGGAGCGAAAAGCCTGTTCTTTCGAAAGGATCTACTTCTCAAGAGGAAGTGATGCGGAAATCTACCAGGAACGAAAATTACTCGGGAAGCTTATTGTTCCGAGAGTGCTTGAATCCATCGGTCACGATATAGAAAATTCAGTCTTCTCTTATATCCCAAATACGGCTGAAACAGCTTTTTACGGAATGATAGAGACCGTTGAGAAATACCTTAATGAGAAAAAAACGAAAGCAATCCTTAGCGGCAAGCGTTCTCTTTCTGCAGCGAAGGTTACCGAAATACTCTCTGCCCGACCCAGGATTGAGAAGGTCGCCATAAAGGACGTCAAGCTGAGAACTTTTATTACCGAAGACAGCAGCAGAGATGACCTGGTTGCCCACGTATATGATGTTACCTATGGTATAGTAAAACCCAGCGATAACCTGGTTATAATTGATGACAGCATAGTGCGGGGAACCACACTAAAAAAGAGTATTTTAAAGATGCTTGACAGGCTGAAGCCTAAGAAGATAGTTGTCGTTTCCTCGGCTCCACAAATACGTTTTCCCGATTGCTATGGAATTGACATGGCTAACCTCGATAGCCTAATAGCTTTTAAAGCTGCACTGGAGCTTTTAAAGGATCGTGATCAGTACGGTCTGGTTGACCAGGTTTATGAAAAATGTAAAGCACAACTGGAACTTGACGATCACGAAGTCCAGAATTACGTTAAGGAAATCTACAGTCAGTTCACACCCGATGAGATCTCCGCCAAGATCGTAGAACTGTTGAGTAACGGCGACATCGATGCTGAAGTCGAGATCATCTTTCAGACCATTGAAAACCTTCATGATGCCTGTCCGCATAACCTTGGTGATTGGTACTTCACAGGTAATTATCCAACCGTAGGTGGAAACCGGGTTGTAAACCAGGCATTTATCAATTTTTATGAGGGAAAACTCGAGAGACCATACTAGGTAAAAAATTCCGATTTTTTCATTTCATCCAAAAAATTAGACATTTTATCTAAAAAATGTGCATTTCGTCTAATAATTATAGCCAGTCATTAAAAACCCTATACTTTAGTAGAACCATAACATAAGTAGGTTAAGTTCATGGTAGATTTGGGGCAAAAAAAGGTGAACGCTTGTTCACCTTTTTTTATTTATCCCTTCTTCAAGTTACAACCCATCCTTTGATATCCGATTTAAGAAATGACGTTAAAAAGCAGCGATAACGCGCGGTTTTAACCCTTAGACTAATTTATGCGTCGTTTGTCTAATAAATTTAAATCTTTAAAAAATGCTACCTTATATTTGTTTCACCATAACATAAGTAGGTTAAGTTTATGGTAGATTTGGGGCAAAAAGGTGGACGCAAGTTCACCTTTTTATTTTTAAAGAAATTACAAGAAAAAAAAGCCAACTGTGAAGGTTGGCTTTTTATTTTGAATATGATAATAACACTTAACGATGCTGTTCGTATCGTCTTTCCACTTCATTCCAGTTAATAACCTTGAAAAATGCCTCGATATAATCCGGACGCCTGTTCTGATAGTTTAGATAGTAGGCATGCTCCCAGACATCGATCCCAAGTATAGGAGTTCCTCCACAACCAACATTCGGCATGAGAGGATTGTCCTGGTTAGGTGTTGAACATACATCTACCTCTCCTCCTTTATGAACGCATAACCAGGCCCATCCGGATCCGAATTGGGTAGCCGCGGCTTTACTAAAAGATTCTTTAAATCCGTCCAACGATCCAAAAGCCTTGTCAACCGCCTCTCGGCAATCTCCAGATAACCGGCCTTTATCTTGAGGATTCATAACATCCCAATACAAACAATGATTATAGAACCCTCCGCCATTGTTTCTAACGGCAGAGTTACTCATATCCAGGTTGGTCAATATGTCTTCAATGCTTTTCCCTTCCAGCCCCGTTCCTTCTATAGCCGCATTTAATTTTGTGGTATAGCCATTATGGTGTTTACTATGATGTATTTCCATAGTTCGGGCATCTATGTAAGGTTCAAGGGCATCATAGGAGTATTGTAATTTTGGTAATTCAAATGCCATAATAAATTAATTTTAAGCGTTAATAGTTTAATTTCTCAAATTTACGATAAAGCTCCCATTGAAAT
>JBFKFP010000204.1:0-4410 GCA_041618535.1 Flavobacteriaceae bacterium | reverse complement strand
GTCACATATCTCGGGATTGCCCGGCTTGGTATTCGGATCGTTATCATCGCAGTCACCTTCATCTATAGAGACACCGTCCTGGTCGGCATCACAGTTTTCGTCTATAATGCCATCGCAATCATTATCTATTCCATCACATATATCACTTTGAACACCTGGATTGATCTCTGGGTTTGAATCATCGCAGTCACCCGGTATATCTGAGTATCCCGGAAGTACAGTATCACACGACATAATTGGGTCTTGGTTGTCATCACCATAGCCATCTAAATCATTATCCACGAATAGCATGTATCCATCATTAGGTAGTTCATCGATCTGACCATTACAGTTATTGTCCAGGCCATCGCAGAATTCCTCCGCATCTGGATTTACATCTGGGTTGTTATCATCACAATCAGTTCCACCGAAATTCACATCCACATAACCGTCATTGTCCTCATCATTACATAATTGATCAACGCCGTTACAATCCTGGTCAATACCGTCATCACAGATCTCCGGAGCACCGGGATAAATGGTAGGATCGAAGTCATCGCAATCACCATCAACAGCGGACCAACCGTCCCCGTCCTCATCAAATATACCACACTGGCTCAGCAGGTAAGCGGCCTGCTCTGAATAGGTCAATGTATCCCATTCTGGGGGTAATCCAACTGTTGATGACTGCAGTAAGCAGATAAAATCAAGGCAGAACACCATTAGGTTATATAAAGGAGCCTCCTCTGCACAGGTCGGATCTGTAAGTCCTCCGCAGTACGTATCGGCATACTCAAGGACGCTGGCCACTATGGTCGTGCAATCTTCACTAAGCACACAATCATTATCCACCAGGCCGTCGCAGTCGTTATCCTTACCGTCGCAATTTTCTGTTGCGCCGGGATAAACTTCCGGATCCAGGTCGTCGCAGTCCACATCCGAGGTGAAGCCGTCATTGTCCTGGTCGAGGTATATTTCCACACCATCGCAATCCTGGTCTATGCCATCCTCCGGAATTTCCGTGGCTGCCGGATTAATTGTTGGATCTGTATCGTCGCAGTCCTCGTTGTTAGTCACGAAGCCTTCCGGGGTAATATCGGCATACACCACGTTCCACTTATCACCAAAGCCGTCACCGTCGCGGTCGGCATAATAAAAAATGAAAGTTCCTACCGATGGAAGGGTCACCTCGCCCCCGTCTGTGAGCGACAGCACATTGCCATTCAGCTCCAGGGTCTGGATCTCGTTCTGATCGTCGGTATCGTTGGGACCGTCCAGGAACCTGGCGGTCTTGGCATACAGGGCGTATGGCACGCTCAGCAGCTGGTTCGTTCCCAGGCTGACATAGCTGTCACCGCCGTTGACGTCTACACCAACATTGAGAAAATACGTACCCCCGCCCCACTGGATTTCGGAGAAGACCCCGAAAATCGCTAAACCATTACCGATCTGCAAGTTGATCAGACCGGATTCGTCAGTAGTAGGATTGAATTTTTCCTGGTAAACCAGGATTCCATCGGGTGCAGATTGAAATATTGAAACCTGAACACCAACCGGTTTATTCTTTATGGGTTTGCCTCCCTTATTCACAATCAATGCCTGGAATTCGAACATCTCAGGCGGAGCCTCCTGCGCAGAAGAAATGAAACACAAAATAAAAGCCAGGACAAAGGGTAATATTTTTTTCATCAGGTTAGATTTTAGTTCTTTAATATTTTAAAGGTTTTCACCACTCGGTCTTTATCATCATAGATCCTCAGTATGTACATGGCAGATGGAAGCGATCTAAGGCTTATATCATGCCTGGCATTCAGAACAACCCCTTTTAACAGCGGTCTATCGGTAAGATCAAACAAAATTGTGTGCAGGCGGGGTCTTCGCTCATCATTCACGACAATTGTGATGTGATCGGTAGCCGGGTTTGGATATAACAGGATGTCTCCGGGAAAATCCGGGTAATAGTCCTCCCCGTCATCATCATTCACCCGGAATATATGCAGTGATTTGCCCAGGGTCCAGCTCATCATCACATCTCCTGATTCTTCAGAAGAGCTGGCACTTGAAATGATGATTCGCTTATTGATGTCATCTTTCAGGATAGCGGGTTGCTGTGCCAGAACCAATCCCGAAAAAAAGAAACTTGAAATTAAGATCGAAAGTTTTTTCATGGAAGAATTGCTCATTATTGAAGAAATTAGAATCAGCGATTCCTGCCCGGGAGAGCAGAAAGGTGATCCTACTCTGAATATCGATTTTAAGATTACAATTTATCCCTGATTTAAAATATGTTGTACAACATAAAAAGATGGCCTTGTCCAAAGCTTATCATCAATTGACCGAAAGTTTCCCGGCCTCTTTAGTCATAGACCGGAAGTCTAATTTTTCTTCCTTTTTTTGTATCTTTAAAATAGCCTTTAATCGTCCTGTTTAATCCCTAAAGGAAATATCCATGGATGATAAAAACATTTCCTGTTCGAATTGCACGAACAGAATCAATTCTTTGTTCAGTGAACTCAGCCGGAAGGAGTTAAATATTCTTGATTCACACAAACGTTCACGATCCTTTAAAAAAGGAAAAACCCTTTTCAATGAAGGAGATCGGATAAATGATTTCGTATGCCTGAGTTCCGGAAAAGTCAAGATGACACGTTACAGCGGAAATGGCAAAATTCATATTGTTGGATTAAAGAAGGCAGGAGACGCCCTTTGCTTTCACCCAATGATCTGCAACCAACCCAGCTCTGCCTCCTATGTCAGCCTTGAGGATTCGTCGATTTGCCTTATCAGAAAGAAGGATTTTATGCAGGTTTTGAGGAATAACAACAATTTTTCAATGGGTATTATCAAAGCCCTGGCCGAGGACTTAAGCAGGTATAACAGCCAGATTGTAAGCATGACTCAAAAGTACATGCGAGCCCGGCTTGCAGATGCTTTGATCAAGGTCAGGGATATCTACGGCACCAATACGCAAACAGGTTTCCTGGATGTGGATCTGAAGCGATCGGACCTGGCAGGGCTGTCGAACATGACAGTGGCAAACGCTATCCGAATTCTGTCAGATTTTAAAAGGGAAAAGCTGGTTAGAGTGAACCGCAGAAAGATCGAGATTCTTGACATGCATGAATTAAAAGTGATCAGTCTGACAAATATGAAACTTGTCCCAGAACATCAGGTAAGTCATTAGAAAACCCACCGTTTCCCGGTGGGTTTTTTACAAATCGCAATTACAATCAATCTATGTTAAATAAAAACTATGTGTGTACCGTCTTCATCGGCGCGTCCGTAGAAATCGCCGATTGTCAGAACACCGTCAAGTTCGTCAATGAGGTCGTCTCTGTCAAGATGGAACATATCAATAGCCAGCTTGCAACCCCAGAGTTTGACACCTGAATCTGAAAGGATCTCAATGAATTCCGGAACTGTCGGGATATCCAACTTCTCCATCTCTTTCTTCATCATCTTTGTAGCTAAGGCTTCCATCCCTGGTAAACCGCCTATCATCGTCGGGATATGCATGGCGGGGTTGCCTACTGTGGCCACGTGAAGGTGTTCCATTTTTTTCTTCTGAACCGCTTCAAGTCCGAAGAACGTAAAGAATATTTCTGATTGAATGCCTTCCATCCTGGCGCCATTTGCCATCACAAAGGCTGCATATACATTTTCTATAGTTGCCTTAGACAGGATGAAACACATCTTTTTAAGCTTCTTACTCATATCATTGGTTTTTTAGATACAACTTTTAGGTTTGGGGATCCCGGCAATCAGGGTCGATATTTTAAGAGGTCCGCCCGGGAACAGGCTGTAAAAATTCTTAATGTCAACCACGCCGCTTTTCTTGATTCCCCTGATTGACAGGGCTTCTTCATCGCGATGCTTATCCTGCAAATATTCAATCACTTCCCAGTGCTTATCGGTCATCTGGATACCATGCTCTTCAGCAAGGTTTTCAGCTACTTCCTTTGACCATTGTGTAAAATCGGTTAAATAACCTTCCTCGTTCACTTCAATTTCCCGGTTCGCAACTATTTTTTTCATGATGTTTCAGTTTTATATTTATTAAGCGTTTTCTAATTCTTTTCCCTTTGTGGACATGGTGGTTGAAACGAACGGGATATGCCGTCCCTTCAACAACATGTTCCAGTATATCCAGCGAAAGGCCATCTTACCCATATGGTTCGTCCTGCTCTCCTCGAGCAATTTAAGCGGCCCAACTCCCGGAAAGGGGAATGTCCCCTTTACGGGCTCCTGGGTATAGTTAAAATCGATCAACAAAGCTTTCCCGTTACCGGTTTCCACAAAACAATTGGCATGTCCGTCGTATTCCTCTTTCAACGGTTGGCCATCGATATACCTGATGATATTCTCTGTAAGGATCTCGGCTTCAAAATGCGCCACCGATCCGGCTTTGGATGCAGGAATGTTAGTTGCATC
>JBFKFP010000203.1:0-4426 GCA_041618535.1 Flavobacteriaceae bacterium | reverse complement strand
TTAAAAAGGTTGCTGTATAACAACCTCCACAAGGCAACCTGTATTGGGGTTAGCAACAAAAACGACAACAAAGGGATACGCCAAAAGCTTATGTCGTAGAAGATGATACATATCATGATCAATGTGAAAATGAAGATGACAGATATATAGATCCCCTGGGAGATGGCAGCCCGGCGTCTTACCAGTTTTTCAAGGTTGTAGAAATCAAGGATATAGGCCAGGAACAGGAATAATGTCAATCCTATTACACTGATCTGTACTTTTAACCACAAATAGGAATATTTTTCGTCTATGGCATGATTCACCAGTAGATTCAGGGCGGCAATGATCATGATCAAATCCCCAACAAGCAAAATGAACTTTCGCTCGATAGAATTCAGGACTGAAGGCTTAGACATTGCTCTATCTGTTTTTGAATGACAAGGTTCAGATTCTTTAAGTGAATATCTGCTCGACGAATTAAAAAGGAAATCTCTACATCCCCAAAACTTCTAAAATATAATGATGTATTTTCTCGCAATTTACCTCTCGTGTATAATTCCCGTGAAGGAGTTCCGTATTCTTCCTTGATGATAAAGATCGTTCATTTAAACTGATATCCAATTCCATGATGCCTGAGGCAATTTCATTGTAATCGCAATGTTCAAGTACGAGATTCGCATTATTCTCTTTAAGGATGTCCTTACCTTCCCCGGTGATAGCGGCAAGTATGGGCTTCCCAAACATCATGTAATCGAATAGTTTGGACGGAATGGTCCTGTCGAGTGCCTCTGAACTTATTAGTCCTAAATAGAGAACATCTGAATTATTGAGATAATCGGATAATTCTTCCTTCGGAAACACACCGTAAAAGTGGATCTTCTCGTCCAGGCCCAAATCCTTACACATCTTTTTAAGATCTTCCTCAAGCGCACCCGTCCCATAGATGTCGAGGTGCCAATCATAGGACAGGTCCTCAGATTTCAATACCTCAAATGCCTTAATAAGCTGATCCATCCCCTGTACAAGCCCAAGGTTACCTGCGTAGGCGATCCTGGCTGTCTGCCCGTTAGTTTTTAGCCTATATTCCTTCTCCCCGGACAAAGATCCGGCCTTAGGTCCGTTGTATGCAACACACACATCCTTTTTGTAATACTGAAGGATGTATTCCTTCATGGGGGTACTTACGCAGACGATCCCGTGACTTCTCCTGTAGAGGAATCTCTCAAATACAGATGCGAGCTTATAGGCTGCACCTCCCTTTTTTAACTGTCCTGCAGCCACAGCACTGTCAGGCCAGATATCCCTGACCTCAAGTATCAGTTTTTTCCTGAAGAGAAATCTGAGAACCACTCCTGTGATCCCTATAAATATAGGTGGGGAGGAGATAAAGACCACATCAGGTTTCCATCCCTTGAACCTCCATTTCAGGCTATAGACCAGACTTTTGGGAATAAATGATAAGTAATGCAAGAGAAAGCCCTTGAATCCTCGTTCTTTAACTTCTCTCAGCCTGATCCTCCTGATAAGATCAGCATTTTCTGACTTGAACTCATCATTACCCTGTGTCTTATGAGGATACGACGTGATCACTCTAACGTCTACATTCCGGCTTCTCATGTACTCCACAAAGTCCGTACTTCGAAAGGCCGCAGCAGTGATGTCGGGTTCAAAATAATATCCGAGGAAAAGTAGCTTAAATGTATCCTGATCCATCCTTCTGTAATGTCAGCATCTATTTTATATTTTTTCCAGTTCGGTTTGATATATGTGAGTTTCCAATTCCTCAGAAAAGGTGATCCTGAGCATAGGGGCATCTACAAGGGTCCCGTATCCTGTTGCGAATTTATACATTTCGACTTGTATCCCTTTTATATCCCCTTCAAAGAAGATTTCGATTTCCCGATCATCAAACACGGCTTTTTTTTCTCCGACGAGCTTCAGATTGATGCCCGGGTAAAAATGTAGAAATGCCTCGGTCTTATTCCGGGTCTTTTTCTTTCTGAGAATCCTGTCCTTAATGTTGACCCCTGCACCCTCTTTCAATTCTATTTTGCGATAATGATGAATTCCCAAATGAGCATAGCCGTTGTGGATTCCTTCTGCGCTGTTTGCGGACTCTTCAAAATGTATGATTTTCGCCCTCCTGCCAACTCTGAAGGTTCCCCATATATCAGATTGCTCCTCACCATTTACCATTATGGTGTTATGCGCAGCTGTACTTCGTTCGAGTTGCCTTCTGAGTCCTGCGGAGTATGTGGACGTCCCGGTGTCGACGAGCAGGGGTTTGCCCCTGAAATAAACTTCAAAATTAAATGTGTCGGCATGTGCATGACCGGGAATGTAATCCGGCCCTATGTTCCCAAAATCGGCAAAGACCATAAAATCGGAATCCGAATACCTTCTGTAACCCGAATCCTTTAAAGGAATGGGGTGCCAGTTAATCTCTAATCTACTGGCAAATTCAAACAACTGCGCAGCACTGAATGCAAATCCGTGCACCGAATCGTTCACCATGGGGACAGAGCCATCTTTATATGTAACAGCATCCAGCCAGGACAGCATCCCGCGTACCGTATCACTCAAAAGAGAATACAGGTTTCCTCTATTTTTGCCATTGAGTCTCAGCAAATGTATCACATCCAGTATCCTATGTAAGAGGATACGATGATACATTGGGGAGAGTTCAAAATGTGCTCCATCCTGAAGAATTTGTTCCTCGAGTTGTTCTTCCAGAATTTCTTCCGCTTTTTGAATAAAATAAGTGTCCTGAAAGTACACCCCGGCAAATACCAGGGACAACCCATTCTCCAAAAGGTGATTGCCCATTATGTGATATTCGGGGTTACGGGATAATCTGAGGAAGTCCTTATAGAGGAATTCATTGATTTCCTGATCCTTGATATTAAATTCTGAAAGGAATTTGATCCAGTTTATACCGCGGAGTGAGGTAGGGTAGGGTTCTTTGCCTGTCCTGTGGTCCTTTTGCCCTATGAAGTCCTTTATTAATCGATATCCTCTCTCAGTGTCTACGCTTCTTTGGTTTAAAAAATCGAAATAATTGAGATTGTAAGCCCACAGTTTTCCGTATTGATCAAAATCCCATTGGATTCCATCTTTGAATTCGTGTTGTTTGTTCAAAAAAATGAACGTGTCCCCTCCCAGGAAAGAATTCTCGTGTGTCAATCCACCTTGCCATCGAACAGGTGATATAGAAGAATTGTACTCTTTTTTACTCTTAAATAAAGGTGAAAGGAAAGGTGCAATAAATCGGTAATACAGCTGGTATCTTATCTGAACAGGTTTCAGGTATTTAACCGTATTTATAAATCTCCCTAATTTCTGAATCGTGCCCATCACCGATTGAATAAATGGATATTTCCCTGTCCTTTACCTGATAAAGGTGTATTCTGAGGATGTTGAACCCAATAACACCTCTTTTCCACAATACGCCCTTGCATTCTCATCTGACGTACTGATCCTTTCCAACTGTGCTCCCCAGGCATACACTTTGTTGAGGGAAGAGCCTTTAATCAGCGCATAGGCGGGAAATACCACTATCTCCCCCTCTGCGGGAGCCTGGATCTTCACAGAAGCCCGCGTCCAGGATTCATCGGATAATTCGACTACCTCTTTATTCCAGATCCTCTCTTCCCCTCTGAACTCAACTCCTATAGCAAAGCTGCCTTTCGTGCCGGGTGTTGATCGCAAATAGACGGTAAAGACGTAAGAGCCGGGTTGTACAGAATCAACCATTTGATACACCCTGGATTCTTTTGGATCCTTAGAAATATCCAATAGATCTGCTGTTCGATTGTTGTTGGGGTCATTGACAACATTATTTATTACTACCGCTTCATCCTTAAACCAGTATTCATCATGGAAGTCTTCTGTATAGTGTAAAAGGTTTCGGCAATCTGAATCCCCTTTAAGATCATGGCCCCATGGGGGGCTGTATCCTTCCCTGCAGGAGGTGAGGAATATCAACAGAAGTAGATAATAAAGTTGGTTTTTGTGTATCCTCATTTGATTTATAATCTTCATTGCTTCCCGTTCTCTTTCATATCATTCCGATCTCCGTGAGATGATTTCAGATATGCTAACAGTGATCCTCTGTCTACCACAACCTGGCAATTGCCAAAATGTCTTGTCCCGGAGCAAAACATAGAGATTCTATCTGGATCTGAATCATCTGATTCCGGGAATCTGACCTCGGGATACCTGAAAATCTTCAGGGAGAGAGACGCCCAGATATCCATCCTCAATTTTGCGATCCTGATCCAATTTTCATGATCAAGGGACGCCCAGATTTCAACCGACTTCGATCGGTTAATCTCACTGGGTTCAACAACCGTGGAAATCATGGAAACTGATGGAGAATTGTAGCGATAGAATGCGCTTCCGGAAATGGGCGTTAATGAGTCAAATTTTTTTTCTTCCGGACAGA
>JBFKFP010000202.1:0-4434 GCA_041618535.1 Flavobacteriaceae bacterium | reverse complement strand
TATTGCATGATATCTGTTATTTACGTTGTAGTATTATTGCTGAAATGATCGATATGATAAACCCGATGACCAGGACTGTTGCAAACATCACCGCAGCCATAAACCCGCTGCTCATTTTCTGTATATCTTCTCCCGAGACCTTCATATAGTTTGAATAGTCATTAAAAAAATCAGGATTGATTGCTGTGGTGTAGATAAAATCCACGATCGCAAATGCCAATCCGGCAGCGGCAGAAATTGCAAGGCCCAAACCAATTGCCTGACCGAAACTCAGTTTGCCCTGGTTTTCATTATCGCGATAGTAACGTATCCCGAAGTAGACCAATAATAAGGAAATCACAATAGAACTGTAGCCCAAGACTGCCTGAATACCATAATCCAGACCTCCCCCAAGGGTCAAGCTCATCAGAAATAGCAGCCCTCCGATGATGAATGCCCTGAATCCGTACCTGATAATTGAACGTTTCATAATTTCTTGTTTTGAATTTGAGTTCAAAGCTATAATCAGGGCAGAAAAGCACACTCATACTTTAGTACCATTTCAATGATACTTTAGTCTAAAAATACAATAATTAAAGGATTTTTTCCTGCTTGGCGCGCTGAATAGCCTGGGTCCTGCGCCTCGAATTCAGTTTTTGAAGTAAACTGGACACATGTGTTTTTACTGTGCTCTCGGAAACAAAAAGCTTTTCTCCAATCTCCTTGTTGGAAAGGCCCTCCGCCATCCATTTGAGTACTTCATATTCTCTTTTACTGATGTTCAGCTCTGCAATGCGTTTATGATCGATCTCTCCGGGCTCCGAAATCGAAACCCGTTTAACTCTATATTGCCGGTTTATATAGGCTCCCACGAGGAAAAAAACAATCGCGATTATCGAAATCAGGGTTTCAATCTTAAGGTCTCCTTTAATGAAACTATATTGCCCCAACTGGAATAAAATCAAAATTGCAGCGATCAGGGAAGCGAAGATGAGTAAAGTACGCTTCATGTCAGTCCATCTTAAAGTGCCTGCGGATTTTATCGACTATAACCTGGGCCAATTTTCTTTTGCTTTGATGCGTCCATCCTGCTATATGAGGTGTGAGTATCACCTGCTCAGATTTAATCAGGTAGCTCATGGGTTCGGGAAACTGGGTCTGTCGGTCTAATTGCTCAAAAGACAGCTTTTCATATTCCAGAACATCCAAACCGGCACCTAGAATTTTACCATTTTGAAGTCCCTTGACCAGGTCTGCCGTTACTACATTCTTTCCCCTTGCAGTATTGATAAACCAGAATGGCTTGCGGAATTTTTCAATATATTCGGAATTCAGCATACCGCGAGTTAGCTCGGTGAGTGGAACATGAAAACTCAGGACGTCAGCTTCATTTTGAATTGTTCGCAGATCAACCTGTTGAGCATACTCGTCTCCCATGTCGTCCAGAATATCATGGCATAAGACACGGCAATCAAACCCCGATAGTTTTCTGGCAAAAGCCTTGCCGGTATGCCCATACCCGATTATACCAATCGTCATTCCTTCCAGTTCAAAGCCTCGATTTGCTTCACGGTACCACGAGCCCCGCCGTACTTCGAGATCAGACCGCTTAATATAATTCACCAGATTGAGAAGTAAAGCCATGGCATGTTCCCCTACGGCATTGCAATTACCCTCAGGAGCGCCAAAGACCGCAATACCAAATTCAGTTGCCGCCTCAAGATCGATATTCTCGAGGCCCGAGCCAACGCGGCCAATGAATTTCAAATTCGACGCTCTTTCCAGAAATGAACGTTCCAATTTGAATCGGCTTCTGATAACAATGCCATCATATTCTGAGATCTTCTGCTGAATTGAATCCTTGGATGAATTATAATCCTCATGATTCTCAAATCCGAGTTCAGTCAGTTGCTCAATCAGCAATGGATGATTGGTATCGAGGTGAAGAACCTTCATAGAAGCTAATGTATCTTAAATCTGAAGAATGATCTTGGCAATCCAGAAATAGATCAATATCCCGAAGATATCATTACTGGTGGTAATGAACGGTCCGGTTGCTATAGCCGGATCTATGCCTCTTTTATCAAGGAATAAAGGCACGAAGGTGCCGATAATCCCCGCTACAATAATAACGACGATCAATGAAGTGGAAATTGCCAGGGCGGTATAAACATTTTTTTCCCAGGCCCATACGAACAGCAGAAGGAACATAGCCAGAATGATCCCGTTGAGCGCCGCTAGCAGCATCTCCTTAAAGAGCCGGTGGTTAATACTGCCTTTCACATCATCATTTGCGAGGCCCTGCACTATAATAGCACTGGATTGAACCCCCACATTCCCAGCCATGGCAGCAATTAGAGGAGTAAAAAAGAACAACACCGCATGGTCCTGCAGCATAGATTCGAAATCGCCCATGATAAGAGCGGCACCAACACCTCCTATGAGCCCGAGGAACAACCAGGGCAAACGGGCACGAGTCAATTCCAGGATACTATCGCTTGATTCTACGTCCTGTGTAATACCCGCGGCAAGCTGGTAATCTTTTTCGGCCTCTTCCTTGATCACATCAACAATGTCATCAATGGTTATCCGTCCCTTAAGGATCTTTTCATCATCTATTACCGGAATAGCTTCAAGGTCATATTTCTGCATGAGCCTTGCCACCTCCTCGGCATCATCATGAACATGAACCGAATCGACCTTTGGAATATATACCGTGCTGATCTGGGCACGTTCGGGAGCCATTAGCAGGTCTTTCAATGACAATCTCCCGATAAGTTTGCCATCGTTATTTACCACATAAATAGAATGAACCCGGGTAACATTCGCAGCTTGCTGACGCATTTCCCTGACACATTCGGTCACGGTCCAATTCTCGTTAACCTTAACCAGTTCCTTAGCCATCAAACCACCTGCGGAATGCTCATCGTAGGTTAGTAACTCCTGAATATCAGCCTTAAGCTCCTCATCCTTGATCCGCTCAATAACGCTTTGCTGTCTCTCTTCCGGAAGTTCGGCAATGATGTCGGCAGCATCATCGGTATCGAGCTCAACCAGCTCTTTGGCAATCTCCTTTGCAGAGAGGTTTTCAAGGATTTTTTCCCTTACATCTTCGTCAAGTTCAGAGAGAATGTCGGAGGTTTTTTCACTATCCAGCAGCTTGATCACATAAATAGCCTGGTCAAAGCTTATTTCCTCAAGGATCTCAGCTATATCTGCATAGTGGTATTCATCCAGTAATTCAAAGACCTCATTCTTATTATCCTCATCGATGAGATTCTGAACCTGCTCTATCAGTTCAGGGTTGATCTTGAAAGTTATATGTTCTTTATTTTCTTCCTCCAAAGCTTTTTTATTCAGAATCCGCCTCTATCAATTTTACCAGAGAGAAAAACTCCTCTACAGAAAGTTGCTCCGGGCGTTTGCCAAAGATAACATTTGCTTTTAAATTATCTGAGAGTCCGATCCCTTTAAGACTGTTTCGCAAAGTTTTTCTTCTCTGGTTGAATGCGGCCTTTACCACTCTGAAGAAAAGTGCTTCGTCACAATCGAGCTTATAATTGATTTTCCTTTTAAGCCTTATCACCCCTGACTCCACTTTAGGTGGTGGTTCAAACACCTGCGGCGGGACACTGAAAAGGTATTCCGCCTCATAGAATGCCTGCACCAAAACCGAAAGAATACCATAGACCTTGCTTCCCTCCTTTTTACAGATCCGTTCGGCCACCTCTTTTTGAAACATCCCGCTGAATTCGGGTACCAGGTCCCGGAATTCTAAAATCCTAAAAACGATTTGAGTGGAAATATTATAGGGAAAGTTGCCAATTACTGCCATTGGTTTCTTGTTAAATACCTCCGATAGGTTCAGTTTTAAAAAATCGGTCTCCCAGATATGATCTTTCAATCGAGGAAAATTCGTTTTCAAATAAGCAACCGATTCAGAATCGATCTCAACCAATCTAATATCGGCGCCCAATTCCATGAGATACCTGGTTAAAATACCTGTTCCCGGACCTATTTCGAGAATGCATTCATACCCTTCGAGAGACAGGGTTGCGGCAATTTTTCTGGCGATATTCTCATCCCTGAGAAAATGCTGGCCAAGATGTTTCTTTGGTCTTACCGGCATTTAATTAAAGTTAACCGTGTACTCATCAATCACTTCGAGTTCTGTCCTGAATGCCATCACTTTATCTCCAAAACGTTTGAGGCCGTCCTGTTGAAGGTCATCGGCATACAATTCGTAATACAACTGGAGGTCTTCCCTGGAAGCCGCCCTGTATTGAACCGAATAGGTAGTTCCTCCCAAGTCCTCTTTCACAAGTACCCTGGTCAGTTTAGCGTCAGTAAATCTTCCGGTGGCTAAAACCTGTGGAATATGTTCTTTGATCCATTCCAGCCATTCGTCATGAATGCTGTCATCGACATTCAGGGTTACATTATAAATAATCATGT
>JBFKFP010000201.1:0-4474 GCA_041618535.1 Flavobacteriaceae bacterium | reverse complement strand
TCCTGCCCTTGACATCACACTGTAGAATACCGGGGAGATATGACCATTTGAGAGCAGGAAGATATCTTCGTTTAATCCGTCCATGCTGAAATCCGGATTGTGATCCATAATGCCGTTGAACATGGCAACCATAAATTCAGTACAGCCCAGCGAACCACCTGGATGACCTGAGTTTACCCTATGTACCATCCTGAGGATATCCCGTCGAACCTGTATAACGAGATCTTCCAAATGTTGAGTTGTAGTCATAATTAGGATTGAGAATTCAAGGGTCAAAAATAAAAGTTTCGCAGGCACTCACAAAGTCAGCTAAAGAGCACTTATTAACGAATTAAAGATATTTGCTAACAATTTATAATGTGTTTAAGAGTTGGGTGTGTTCAAGTTATTTATCTTTGAGCGGTCTAAGCCAGACCAATGATTTTTGAACTTAAGCATACCGATTCAGCATCGAGGGCCAGAGCCGGATTGATAACGACTGCACACGGAAGAATAGAGACCCCGATTTTCATGCCTGTCGGAACCGCTGCCACCGTAAAAACAGTTCACCAGCGGGAGCTAAAACAGGACATAAATCCCGATATAATTTTAGGAAACACCTATCATCTCTATTTACGTCCCGGGATTCAAATAATGGAGGAGGCAGGCGGCATCCATAAATTCATGAATTGGGACCGCAATGTACTTACAGATTCAGGCGGATACCAGGTCTATTCACTTTCCGCAAACAGGAAAATAAAGGAGGAAGGGGTCAAATTCAAAAGCCATATCGATGGCAGCTATCACGTATTCACCCCTGAGAATGTAATGGAAATACAGAGAAAAATAGGCGCCGATATCATCATGGCATTTGATGAATGCACACCTTATCCTTGCGACTTCCAATACGCTAAACGATCTATGCATATGACCCATCGGTGGCTTGACAGGTGTTTTAAAAAGTTTAATGAACTTCCACCTCTTTATGGTTATGATCAAGCCCTGTTTCCAATAGTACAGGGCAGTACTTTTTCGGAATTGAGGAAACAATCAGCAGAGTATATAGCTGATTCCGGGGCGGTGGGGAACGCTATTGGCGGATTGTCTGTAGGAGAACCTGCTGAGGAGATGTATGCAATGACAGAATTGGTTTGTGATATTTTACCAGAGGATAAGCCGAGATATCTCATGGGAGTTGGCACGCCAATCAATATTTTAGAGAATATAGCTTTGGGGGTCGACATGTTTGACTGTGTGATGCCAACGCGGAATGCCAGAAATGGAATGTTGTTTACGGCTCATGGAACCATTAATATAAAGAATAAAAAGTGGGAAAATGATTTTTCTCCCATAGACGAGATGAATATCACTTTTGTTGATACCGATTACAGCAAGGCCTACTTAAAACATTTGTTCTCTACCAATGAATTCCTCGGAAAACAGATTGCTACTATTCACAATCTTGGTTTTTATATGTGGTTGGTTCGCGAGGCGAGAAAGCATATCTTAGACGGTGATTTCAGACTTTGGAAAGATAAAATGGTAGACCAAATGAATAAGAGGCTCTGATATGAAGATACTTGATTGGTACATTTTAAAGCGCTATCTGCTGACATTTGTGTTAATGCTGGTATTGTTTATTCCTATCGGTATTACGATTAACCTTGCCGAAAAGATCGATAAGATGCTGGCCAACGAGGTACCGCTGGAAGAGATTATTCAATTTTATCTCGATTTTACGGTTTATTTCGCTAACCTGCTATTCCCGCTCTTCCTGTTCTTGTCGGTAATTTGGTTTACCTCCAAGCTGGCCAACAATACCGAGGTAATCGCATTCATCAGTTCTGGAGTGTCATTTTGGCGATTTTTACGACCGTATATGATTGGTGCAGGTATTATTGCAGGCATTGCACTTGTCCTTGGAATGTACCTCGCTCCCATGGCTAGTAAAGGCTACAATGAATTTGAATACAAATATCTCAAAGGAGGCAGGAAGGACAAGGAGACCTCTAATATTTACAGGCAGATAAATGATAACGAGATCATCTATGTGAGCAACTTTAACACCAAGGACCGGCGAGGTTCAAATTTTACCCTTGAGCATTTTGAAGGGAATCAGCTTAAATATAAGATCAGTGCCTTAAATATTATGTTTAACCCCCAGGATAGTACCTACCGGCTGACCAATTATACCAAAAGGATCATCGGAGCAGAGAAAGACTCGATAATCAACCGGAGACGTGTAGATACCACCTTTACTTTCGATATGGAGGACCTGACACCTGTGAAATATATTGCCGAAACTCTGAATTATGGTGAGTTAACAAGATTTATCGATAAGGAAACCGCGAGAGGTTCGTCCTACGTGGGGAGGTACCAGGTAGTCAAGTATAAAAAGTGGAGCATCCCGGTTTCAGTGTTTATCCTGACCATTATCGCGGTATCAGTTTCTTCCATAAAACGCAGGGGAGGAATGGGTGTCAATCTTGCATTGGGGATCTTCATAGCGATGGTATATGTCTTTTTCGACAAGGTTTTTGGGGTTATGGCAGAACAATCAGATATGCCTCCTCTCTTTGCAGTCTGGTTCCCGAATATCCTTTTCGGTGCCCTTGCGGTCTACCTTCTTTACAATGCAAAGCGATAAGCTCAGGAATTACCTTCATCTGCATTTCCTGGTTTTTATTGCCGGGTTTACCGCGATATTAGGTGAACTGATCACCATCGGTTCTATTCCTCTGGTCTGGTTCAGAATGGTGATAGCAGCCTTTCTGATGGTTATATATATAAAATGGACCGGGATTGATATAAAAACGGACCCCAAGGCCATCTTTAAGTTTTCTTTGGCTGGAATCATAATAGCTTTACACTGGATCACATTTTTTGAGAGTATCAACCAGGCTAATATTTCAATTGCTCTGGCCATGTTCTCAAGTGGTGCATTTTTTGCATCGCTTATCGAACCTCTCTTTTTCAAAAGGAAAGTTAGAGGCTATGAAATCCTGTTCGGGATTCTGGTGATAATTGGGGTCTGGTTGATCACCAAATCGGAGTTCCAATATTTGAATGGGATTTTAATAGGGCTGTCCTCTGCCTTATTTTCGTCCTTGTTTGCGGTGATCAATGGAAAATTCGTAGAACGATACCAGGCTTCCGTCATCAGTTTCTATGAATTTCTGAGTGGCATTTTATTCATTTCAGTATTCCTGATGTTCAGTAATGACGGATTCTCAGAAGAATTTTTTAAGCTTATATGGACAGATTGGCTGTACCTTTTCATTTTAGGTTCGGTATGTACCGCCTATGCCTTTATAGCGGCTATTTATGTTATGCGCCTCATAAGCCCGTTCACCGTTGTTCTAACCTACAACCTCGAACCGGTTTACGGAATAGGATTAGCCCTTCTTTTGTTCCCTGATAAAGAGAAAATGGGAGTGGAATTCTATATAGGTGCTGTATTGATCATAAGCACTGTTCTTATTAACGGACTCATTAAAAATAGGACCAAAGCAAAAAAAATTATGTAGGTTTGTAGTCCGGTGAATAACTTAATTTTCTATGGAATATTTAGAATTTGAGCTTCCTATCAAGGAATTGGAGGAACAACTTCAGAAATGCCAGCTCATAGGTGAGGAAAGCGATGTTGACGTAACGGAAACCTGTAAGCAGATTGAAAAAAAGCTTGAGCAAACCAAAAAAGACATTTACGGTAAATTAACACCATGGCAACGTGTTCAGCTCTCGCGGCATCCGAACCGACCTTACACTAACGATTATCTCAAGGCCCTCTGCGGTGATAGTTTTTTAGAACTTCACGGCGACAGGAATTTCTTTGATGATAAAGCAATGGTAGGCGGCCTCGGGAAAATAGGAGATCAGACATATATGTTTGTTGGTCAGCAAAAGGGGTATAACACCAAAACAAGGCAATATCGGAATTTTGGAATGGCAAAGCCGGAAGGATATCGCAAGGCCCTTCGTCTTATGAAATCAGCTGAAAAATTTGGTATCCCGGTCGTGACCCTGATCGATACTCCTGGTGCTTACCCGGGCATGGATGCTGAAGAACGCGGTCAGGGAGAGGCAATAGCCAGGAATATTTTTGAAATGACACGTTTAAAAACCCCGATCATTACCCTTATAATCGGTGAAGGTGCATCGGGTGGTGCCCTGGGAATCGGGGTAGGCGATAGGGTTTTAATGCTAGAAAACACCTGGTATTCGGTAATTTCCCCTGAATCCTGCTCTTCTATACTATGGAGAAGCTGGGAGTATAAGGAACAGGCCGCAGAGGCGTTAAAACTTACAGCCAAAGACATGAAGCGTCTTAAACTTGTTGACGAGATTATAAAAGAACCTCTCGGGGGGGCTCATCACGATAAGGAAAAAACCTTTTTAACTGTCCGGGATGCCATAGTGAAATCCTACGATGAATTGAAAAAATTATCAACCAAGGATTTGGTAGATAAGCGCATGGAAAAATATTTAAATATGG
>JBFKFP010000200.1:0-4476 GCA_041618535.1 Flavobacteriaceae bacterium | reverse complement strand
TACCGTTTGTCCCGGAGAAACCCAAATTTTTTCCTGCATCTGCACAGCGAAGCTCTTTTGTCTGATTGCAGGGATATTGCGGGGAAGGTGATCATTCATCCTCACCCATTACCTGAAAGGCTGGTAACTGCCCGTAAAGATAACTTCCATGGTGTAGTATTCGGGTTTTTGGGAAGGATGGAATCCTACAAAGGATTGGATATTTTATTGAGTGCTTTTGAAAAGATAGCTGAAAACAGCGATATCCTGGTTCCGATCAAGATCAGGCTGGCAGGCAGCGGTGATTTAAATGTTGAGGCCTGGGAGAAATTGCCTTTCGAGGTGGAGATCCATAATCGAAGGGTCAGTGAACTGGAATTTCACACCTTCATGGCCGGACTGGATTGCCTGTTACTGCCTTACCGGAAAGCGACCCAATCTGGGGTAGGCTACCTAGCTTTGAGCTATGGAATCCCTATAATCGCAACAGATACAGGAGGGCTCCCCGATATAGTCAGACAGAGCAATGACGCAAAGAGCACGCTCATCTCCCCAAACGACAGTGAAGCACTGAAACAGGCTATTTTAACGTTCATTCAAAAAGACCTTAAAGGATCATGAGGGAAAGAAACAAAATGTTCAATTTAAAAGAGCGGTCAGACCTGATCTATCAGGTCGCCCTTTTTTTATTCCTCTTTACACTTCCCTTGGAAAACAGGTATAGTAACCTGGGGTTGATTGTACTAAGCGCTGCATGGTTATTGCATGAAGACAAGAGGGCAGCGCTGAAAGTATTTCGCAAGTACGCATATATCCTGATCATCCTGAATTTGTTGTGGTTCCTCTTTGGTCTGATATTTTCTTATCAGGAATATTTCTCAGACTATCTCGAGAAGATCGGGAAGTTCATTTTGTTGGTCCTCCTGCCGATTTTGATCATCCCGGCCAGGAATCTGGACAGAAAGCAGCTGGCTTTTTCTTTGTCTGGGTTTGTATTTTCTATCATACTGATTCTTCTGATAAGCTATGGATATGCTGCAGGACAGTATCAAAGTGGAGCGGAAAACCCATTTAATTATTCCATTTTCGTTTCGGGTTCAGGAGATTATCATCCTGCCTATATATCCATGTTCGTAGTGTGTTCATTTTTTCTTTGCCTGGAGGGACTTAAAATCTATAATTCCCGGTTCGTCAGGTTAATGATTTATCTGATCCTTCTCGTACTGTTCACTTCCGTATTTGTAATCCAGGCGCGTACCGCTATCCTTGCATTTGGACTGCTGATCCCTGTCTATTTCATACTCGGAATGAGGAAAGGGAACACCTTGAGGACCTCGGTGATTTTTACATTCACGGCATTGATCCTCGGGGGTATTTTTATTTGGTTTTCAGACAGTACACCAGTCGCTTTAATGAAAGAGCGGGTGATCAATGGATTCTCCAACAGTATGTCCATCAGGATGGATACCTGGACCTGTGCCCTGGAAGTTTTTCGCTCCAATTCCTGGGTTTATGGTGTTGGTTCCGGCAATGAACTCCTGGCCCTGAAAGAGTGTTATTATCAAAATTTTCTGACCAGGCAATTCTTTGATAACTTCAATACCCATAATCATTTCCTCCTTATTCTCGTAAGGAATGGTATTGTTGGATTATTGCTTTGGTTTGGTTTTCTGGGTAGCCTGATCATCAGGAACTATGAGGTAAGAAACTATATAGGGGTCATTTTTGTCCTGTTATTTTGTGTTTGCGGGCTAACGGAAGGATTATTAAGCAGGATCTGGGGGATTTTGTTCATAGGAACGGGCATAGGCTTTTGCCTTTTATCTTATTTCGATGACGCCAGGTTCATCGGCGGGAAACTAAGGATAACCAATGGCTGAACAAAAAGAAATTCTCGTATTTGCGAAGCGGTATAACAACAAAGATCCCGAGAGGATCGGAGGGGCGATCAGGCTGTCGGAAGAATTCATTAGCGATCTGAAAACGCTGGGGGAATCGTATTCCGTGATCGACATCAACCCGGCGAACCACGGCGGATTTATTTTGAGTTACATCAAGGTAATAGCAAAAGCTCTGGTCTGTATGAAGAATCACCGATGTATATTGTTCATAGGAAGTGACAGAGTTGTGGCATATCTCGCCCCCGTAATATTGATCATTGCCAGGATATTCGGGAAAAGAATGAGCATGAAAAAGCTAGGGGGCGGTTTTGATCAATTCTACCTGAAAAGCAACAAAATTGTACAATGGAAATTGAGGTGGTTATTGAGGAATCTTGCGGTATCATTCTATGAAACCAAGCACCTCGTGCAATTTTTTGCTAAGTTCGGAAGGGCTGAATGGTTCCCCAATGCCCGAAATTTTGACGATCGCCAACCGGGTGATGTAAACTATTCCGGAAAATATGCCTTTATCAGTCAGGTAAAAAATTCCAAAGGGGTCATAGAGATCCTTGAAGCAGCACAGGAACTCAGACAGGATTATACTCTTCATATCTATGGACCTATAGTCGATCTTGAAATACCCGATCACCTGCGCCCGACCTTTGAAGAGGTATATCAGCGTCCCTTAAAGCCGGAAGAAGTGATGGGGGTCATAGAAAAGTACGATGTGATCATGCTGCCCACCTATTATCCAGGAGAGGGATATCCGGGAATCCTGATTGAATCGTATGCGATGGGGAAACCGGTGATCAGCACCCAATGGAATGCCATTCCCGAAATAATCGAACATGAGAGAACAGGACTTCTTATTCCCCCCAGGGACAAGGGGCCCCTCATTGAGGCAATCAGATGGTTTAACTATGAAAATTATGCCGAATTAAGTAAAGAAGCACTGAAGTACTCCAGACAATTTAATAGCCTCTATCAGTCCGGCAGCAAACTTAATCTGATCAAAGGAAATGAGTGAGATTTATATAGTAGGAGTCGGAAGATCTGGAACCAGCTTGCTGCAATCCATGCTCCATGCCCATTCCAAACTGACCTCGGCTCCTGAATCACATTTTTTCAGAAGCTATTTATCCAAGAAAGGTAAAACCGCTACGTTCGAGAGAAAAGGTTCAACGGAGTTCCGGAAGATTCTGAGAAATGACAAGCACTTCCGCAGGCTGGAACTGGACCCGGAATCTTTTAAAGCCCTTGAAGGGGTCACATTCTCTATGGTGGATTTGTACACTGAGATCAATGAATTACTAAAAAGCAGGAATGCGAAAAGTCGGCTAGTAGACAAGGATCCCAGGAACCTCGAAAACATTTCTTCCATTAACCAACATTTTCCAGAGGCACAAATCATCCACATTATTCGCGACCCCCGGGATGTTGTCTTCTCTAAATTAAAGGCAAACTGGTCTTCGAGAAGACCTTACTGGCTCCATGCCATGATAGGAGAAGCCCAGATGAAGTATGGCTTGAAGTCGGCCCGAGGTTTAAGACCGACTTCTTATCATCAGCTCAGGTATGAAGATTTACTTGAAGATCCTGAGGGAGTACTGAAAGGGTTGTGCGGATTCCTTGACATTGCCTTTGAGGAAGGGATGCTCCGTTTCAATGATGCCGCCAAAGACCTTGTGACCAAGGAGGAGATGCAGTGGAAAAAAGAAACCCTGAAGCCTCTTATGAAAGGGAACAGGTTTAAATGGAAGGAATTCTACAGCCCATTTCAACTGGCCGTGATCGAAGCAATAGCCAAACCTACGATGTTGAGATTCGGTTATGGGGAACTAACCGATTATAGGTCATTAAACCCATGGCACAAAATGAGATTGCCCATAGCTATCCTGGGGGCCAGGGTTTTCTCGATTTTGTATTCGCGTATAAAGTAACACAATTGAAGGATAAGTCGACATACGGATTCAGTATACCCTTGCAGAAGAAGATCAGGGGTCAACAGCCTCTTTGGATCACATCTTCAGGAAAGGGATATTATGCAAGGGGATCAAAAATAGTGCTTGAATCAGGATCCGGTACTAGGGTCTATCGTACCCCCCGATCGTTGGCGGAAATACTCTTCGGCTGGAACGGATTGGCCAGGAGAGTATTGCGCATGGAGATCAATTGTCTTATTCCCCATCGCGAAAATCTGATTGCGGTTAAAAAAGGTGCCGTTATTACAAAAAGACCGGAGGATGATAAGTTTGTTACGACCTTTAAAATTGAGAGAGGGAGCCGGCCATTGAACCTGTGTCAATTTGAGGATAACGTTTATTGGGGGGAATATTTTTCAAATCCATCCAGATCAGAAGTCCGGATCTACAGTTCGAAAAATGGAATTAAATGGGAGGTTGCCTATACCTTTCCCGCCGGCAGGATCAGGCATGTTCATGGAATCTACAAAGATCCTTTTCGCAAAGGGGTCTGGGTTTTAACCGGGGACTCAGATGCTGAATCCGGGTTATGGTTCACCAATGATCATTTTGAGACACTGGAATGTGTCGTTTCAGGCAGCCAGAAATGCAGGGCTGTTTCTATAATTCCACTGGAGGATCGGATCATAGTT
>JBFKFP010000199.1:0-4512 GCA_041618535.1 Flavobacteriaceae bacterium | reverse complement strand
TATTGAGTCTCAACAAATGGATCACATCCAGTATCCTGTGTAAGAGAATACGATGATACATGGGGGAGAGTTCAAAATGCGCTCCATCATCAAGAAATTGTTCCTCGAGTTGTTCTTCCAGGATCTCTTCTGCTTTTTGGATAAAATAGTTGTCCTGAAAATACACTCCTGCAAACACCAGGGACAGCCCATTCTCTAACAAGTGATTGCCCATAATATGATATTCGAGGTTACGGGTTAGTCTGAGGAAGTCCATGTAGAGGAATTGATTGATTTCCTGATCCACAATATTGTTCTCCGAAAGGAATTTTATCCAGTTTATACCTCGAAGTGACGTAGGGTAGGGCTCTTTGCCCGTCGTATGATTCTTTTGTCCTATAAAATCCCTTATCAATTGCAAACCGCTTTCAGGGTCCGTACTTTCCTGATTCAGGAAATCGAAATAATTTAAATTGTAGGTCCAGAGTTTACCATATTGCTCAAGGTCCCATTTAATTCCATTATCGAATTCGTGCCGAAGATTCAAAAAGACGAATGTGTCTTTCCCGAGAAAAGAATCGTTGTAGGCCAGGCCCCGGTCCCAAATAATAGAGGAAACAGAAGAAGTATACTCACTTTTGTGGTGAATCACTGTCGGAAGAACAGGTGCAATAACTCTGTAAAACAGCTGGTGCCGTATCTGAACGGGCTTCAGGTATTTAACCGTATTTGCATATCTTCTTATTTTCTGTATCGTTCCCATCAGCGATTGAATGATTGGATCTCTCCCTGTCCTTTACCTGATAAAGGTATATTTTGAAGAAGTTGAGCCCGACAGAACCTCTTTCCCACAATACGTACCTAAATTCTCATCCGGGCCACTGATCCTTTGCAACTGTGCTCCCCAGGCATACACCTTATTGAGAGAAGAGCCTTTAATTAAAGCATAAGCTGGAAATACGACTATTCTGCCTTCGGAAGGGATATTGATCTTAACGAAAGCCCGTGTCCAGGATTCATCAGATAATTCTACCGCCTTTTTATTCCATATCCTCTCTTCCCCTCTGAATTCCACCCCAATAGCAAAACTGCCCTTTGTACCCGGCGTGGATCGCAAATAAACAGTGAAGACATACGTGCCGGGTTGTACAGAATCAACCATTTGATACACCCTGGATTCTCTTGGATCCTTTGAAATATCCAATAGGTCTGCAGTTTGATTTTTGTTGGGGTCATTGACCACATTATTTTTTACTACCGCCTCGTCCTTAAACCAGACTTCATCATGGAAGTCTTCTGTATAGTGTAAAAGGTTTTGGCAATTTGTATTTCCTTTAACGTCATCTGCCCAAGGGGGACTATACCCTTCCCTGCAGGAGGTGAGGAATATCAACAGAAGTAGGTAATAAAGTTGCTCTTTGTGTATCCTTATTTGACATATGGTTTTCATTGCTTCAGGGATTTTTCATATCAGTCCGGTCTACTTGGGATGATTTGAGATATTCTATTAGTAAGGCCTTGTCTAGGACAACCTGGTTATTACCAAAATGTCTTGTCCCGGAGCAGAACATTTTGATGCTATCTGGATCTGAGTCTTCAGATTCCGGGAATCTGACTTCTGGGTATCTGAAAATCTTCAGGGAGATGGAAGCCCAGAGATCCATTCTCAATTTTGCGATTCGAATCCATTCTTTCCGGTCCAGGGACGCCCAAATTTCAACTGCCTTCGACAGATTAATCTCGCTGGGTTCCACAACTGTGGAAATCATGGAAACGGATGAAGAATTGTAGCTATAGAAGGCGCTTCCTGAAATGCGTTTTAAAGCCCTGAATGTCTTTTCTTCCGGATAAAAAGACTGTATAAAATTTATTTCCTTAGGACTATCCATGGGAACAATGATCCGATCCTCAAGCGGGATTATAGAAACAGCCCTGCATTTCTGACTACCCGAAATGACGCATTCCAGGGTCTTAAAATGATTATTAGTAAACCACAACCCGGATTCATGATCTGAGTCCCCAGTCAAAACCCAGATCCCCTTGCGAAAAGGATCTTTGTAGATTCCATGAACATGCCTGATTCTACCGGGTGCAAAGGCATAGGCTACCTCCCATTCGATTCCATTTTTCGAACTGTAGATCAGGACTTCCGATCTGGATGGATTGGAAAAATATTCTCCCCAATACACTTTATCCTCAAATCGACACAGGTTTAATGGCCGACTTCCCCTCTCAATTTTAAAGGATGTATTAAACTTATTATCCTCTGGTCTTTTGATGATAATGGCACCTTTTTTAACTGCAATCAGATTTTCTCCATGTGGAATTATACTATTGATCTCAAGGCGCAATACTCTCCTGGCTAATGAATTCCACCCAAAAAGAATTTCCATCAAAGAACGGGGAGTTCTATATATCTCCTTGCCCGAGCCCGATTCGACCATGATTTTTGACCCTTTGGCAAAATATTCCTCCCCTGAAGATGAGCTCCACAGAGGTTGTTTACCCCTTATCCTTTTGAGAACAGGCACATAAAATCCATATGGTGATGTATCTTTCAATCGTGTTACTTTATACGCGTATACAACATGGAGAAAGCCCTTGCTCCCAAGGTGGCTATGGGTAATCTCATTTTATGCCACAGCTTCAGTGACCTCGGTTGGGACAGTTGCTCATATCCGAATCTCAACATCGTAGGTTTGGCTATTGCTTCGATCACAGCCAGTTGAAACGGGCTGTAAAATTCCTTCCATTTAAACCTGTTGCCTTTCATAAGCGGCTTCAGGGTTTCTTTTTTCCACTGCATTTCCTCTTTGGTCACAAGGTCTTTGGCAGCGACATTGAATCGCAACATTCCTTCCTCAAAGTCAATGCCGAGGAACCTGCAGAGCCCTCTAAGCGCTTCTTCGGGGTCTTCAAGTAAATCTTCATACCTGAGTTGATGATAAGTAGTCGGTCTTAAACGTCCGGCCGATTTCAAGCCATGCTTCATCTGAGCTTCTCCTATCATTGTATGGAGCCAGTAAGGTCTTCTCGAAGACCAGTTTGCTTTTAATTTAGAAAAGACAACATCCCGTGGATCCCGAATGATGTGGATAATCTGTGCCTCCGGAAAAAAACTGTGTATGGATGAAATGTTCTCGAGGTTTCTGGGGTCTTTATCAACTAGCCGACTTTTCGCATTCCTTCTTTTCAGCAACTCATTGATCTCTTTATACAAATCCACCATCGAGAAAGTAGCCCCTTCAATGGATTTAAAAGATCCCGGGTCCAGTTCTAGCCTCTGGAAGTGTTTGTCATTTTTCAGAATCTTCGTGAATTCATTAGATCCTTTTTTTTCGAAAGCCTGGGTTTTTCTTTTCTCGGACAAATACGTCCTGAAAAAATGCGATTCAGGAGCAGAAGTCAGTTCGGAATGAGCGTGAAGCATGGATTGCAGCAAGCTGGTTCCTGATCTTCCAACCCCAACTATATAAATCTCACTCATTTCCTTTGATCAGATTAAGTTTACTTCCCGACTGATAGAGACTGTTAAATTGCCTGGAATACCTCAGAGCTTCTTTACTCAGCTGCGTATAATTTTCACGGTTAAACCACCTGATTGCCTCAATGAGGGCATTACTGTCCCTGGGTGGGATAAGAAGTCCCGTTTTCTCATGTTCGATTATTTCCGGAATGGCATTCCAATGGGTGCTGATCACCGGCTTGCCCATCGCATACGATTCAATAAGGATTCCAGGGTATCCTTCTCCGGGATAATAGGTTGGGAGCATAATTACATCATACTTTTCAATGATCCCCATTACTTCTTCTGGCCTTAACGGACGCTGATATACCTCTTCAAAGATCTGACATAGATGGTCTGGGACTTCCAAGTCTACTATAGGTCCATAGATGTGCAGGGTGTATTCCTGCCTGAGCTCCCGTGCAGCTTGCAGAATCTCAATGACCCCTTTGGAATTTTTTACCTGACTTATAAAGGCAAATTTTCCGGAAAAGTTCACTTCACCCGGTTCGCGATCGCCAAAGTTACGAGCGTTAGGGAACCATTCTGCCCTTCCGAATTCAGTAAAGAAATTCACGAGGTGTTTGGTTTCATAGAAAGATACCGAGAGATTCTTCAATAGCCATCTCAATTTCCATTGTACAATTATGTTGCTCTTTTTGTAGAATTGATCAAAGCTACCACCCAGCTTTTTCATGCTCATTCTTTTTCCGTAGATCCTGGCGATGATCAAAATTAAGGGGGCCAGATATGTCACAACCCTGTCACTTCCTATGAACAAGACACATCGATGATCCTTCATTAGGGTCAGGGCTTTCGCTATTACTTTGATGTAACTCAAAATAAATCCGCCTTGATTTGCCGGGTTGATATCGATCACAGAAAACGATTCCCCTAGCGTATTCAGATCGCTGATAAATTCTTCCGCTAGCCTGATAGCCCCCCCGATCCTCTCGGGATCTTTGTTGTTATACCGTTTCGCAAATACGAGAATATCTTTTTGTTCAGCCATTGATTGTCCTAAGTTT
>JBFKFP010000198.1:0-4552 GCA_041618535.1 Flavobacteriaceae bacterium | reverse complement strand
TCAGGTTTAAGATAAAACCCACAACTGCGACCAATATTGGCGTTGTTGCTTTTTCGACTATGGAAAATAATTTTGATGAAAAGGTCGGCATAGTTAATTATTTGAATGGTTGAAAGGTCGATTAAATTACATAATATATCTAATGAATATACCGGTGGCAGACATTTTCTTCGGGCGAAACAGCATTATCCCTTTTTTGCTGCAACCTGTACATCGAAATACCTTCTTCTTTTTAATATCTTGAATATTAAGGAAGGTGTAGCTCTTTTGTACAAGTAAGTCTCGATTAATTTTAATAAGAAACCTTTATTATAATCATAAGTCATTAAGACAAAATTGTTCACCAGGTCCCTAAACCGTATTTCTGTACCCAGAAAGGAGACCCCTGAAAAATACGAAGCTGGTCATTTTGTGAAAGCCACCAATATCGATTTCCCGGCCGATAATTTTGAGAAGGAGATACAGAAGGTCAATAAGACCGACCTGTTTTCATTTATTGCCGAAGCGGCGGGCGCAGTGGTCAGGCAGCCGAACTCATGAAAAAGCTGGGATTCAAGAAGGTTTATGATCTTCGGGGTGGCTATCTCTCCTGGGTTGAGGAATAGGATTCAGGGAATCACGGATCATATTTATAAGGTGAAGGATAAGGAAGGTTCATTTCGCTTATTAACTCAAGGTACCTCGGGTCTTTCATAAACTCTTTATTATTAAAATACATCCTTATCCATGGATACCATCCATGCCTTTCCTTTTCAGACAGCCATTTAATCGCCTCATCATTCCTGCCCAATTCCGCGTTGATCATTCCAAGGCAAAGGTTGCCGTAAGCAGTAGGCGGAGCAGCTTCCAGTTCTGAAACTATAGCCAAGGCTTCCTGAGATCTACCCATTCTTGCCAAAGCCAATCCATAACCCCAATATCGCCATGCAGGAAAGATCGCTGAAGCTTCTTTAAGAAGTTCAAGCCCCTCCTCTTCCCTGTCAATTTCAACATAGATCAGTCCCCTGATCACCTTTTCCAATGCCCAATCATCATTCATTTCCCTGACCTTATCAAGCTCTTCGAGCCCTTTCCCATACTCCCCGACCATGCGATATATTTCGGCAAGGAAAGCGGTATGCATAGGAGTAAACGGATCGAGTTCCTGGGCGCGTTTATGCTCTTCAATGGCTTCATTCATTCTTCCGAAGAGAACCAGATACCATGAACGATGGTAATGGTTATATGCCATGTTGGGGTTGAGCCTGTCAGCCTTTTTGAAAGCATATTCAGCCAATTTCCAGTCCATTCCAAAATAAGTATGATAGTGGGCCAATGCCGCCCATCCCTCGGCATTAAGACTATCTAACTGTATGGCTCTTTCTGCGGCCTCTAAGGCCTTGGCAAACACATCCGGTGGCGGGTCGGGTCCGTGGCCAAGCGTGATATAACCTTCTGCCAGTCCAGCATAGGCATCGGGATCGGCGGGATTAAGATCGACGGCCTGCTGTAAAAATGCCATTCCTTTCTGAAACTCAGCGGGAGTCGACTTGCCGAGATAATACTTTCCTTTCAGGTAAAGTTCGTAGGTTTCCGGTCTTACCTGCCGAAGTTTCGTTAACTGGATATTGTTTTCAAGATCCAGATCTATTTCCATTTCACCGGCAATATCTATGGCCGCCTCAGCAAACAATGATTTTACCTGTGTGATGTCTGTGGAATATTTCTTTGACCATAGTGCTTCCTCCGCATCAATATCCTCCTTCAGATCTAAATGAACATCAAGGGTGTTATTCCTTCTTTGTATAACACCCGATATGAAGTAATCAACCTGTTTTAATTGGTTTAACAGGAGCAGGTTGGCCGTGCTCACCTCAGGAGTGAATTTTTCAGAGGAGGCCTGATGAAGAATAGTGAACTCTTTTATCTTGGATAACTCCTTTATCATGGCATCTGTTAATCCGGAAGAGAAATAAGCCGAATCACTAACTGCGTCAAGCTCTGTCATGGGTAAGATAGCAACGCGGTAATTCTTCTCTGAAAATTCTCCCCCGCGCCATTTCGAACCTGCCCAAAAGCTGACAGAAACCAAAAGGATCACAGCTACTACAACTGCACCAACAATAACCTGGTTTAGCCTCCTGTTTGTCAGTTCGGCAAAATCATCAGGGACTGATGTTTCGGCGGTCTTGCGAAAACCGTCAGGAGTCAGGTCGTAGACCCATGAGAATCCAACCCAAAAAACCAGGCCTAAAATAAGAAGGTAAATGATCACCTTCAAAGTGTATTCCGGTGCATCAAAAGTGGGAAGTACTATGCTCGCAAGCTGAATAATTACCCATGCCACGGCCAGATAGGCCAGGGTCGACTTGAATACGTTCCTGCGGTGCAATTGCTCGATGATTTTTCGCAATTTCATCAGATCGGTTGATTATTAGATTCAAATCTCTGGGGAACAATGCATTAAAGATATTTTAAAAATTCCTCAGAATAGCTGATTTATATCATAAAATCCTCATTCACTGATAAAAATCATAAAATTTTTATCAGCATGTCAATATCTTATCGAATCGGAAGTTTACTATTACCAACAACACTACAGACATGAAGAATCAAGATGTTAAATTGGGTTTCCTGGTGCTGTTCTCCTTTATCTTTCTCAGTGCCATTGTCCATAAGACCAATTATTTCTATGTCCCCACAACTATTGATGATTTTTTTATGCCAGGTTCGCAACCCCTGGAATCAGGCACGTTCGATTCACCTAATCAATGTGATAATTGCCATGGTGGTTATGATATAAATGCGGAACCGGCTTTCAACTGGCGCGGCAGCATGATGTCTCATAGTATGAGAGACCCGTTGTTTGATGCGGCCATGACTATCGCTAACCAGGATGCCATTGATTCGGGCGACCTCTGCCTGCGTTGCCATACACCCGGAGGATGGCTATCGGGACGGTCTGAGCCAACAGATGGTTCAGCATTGCAAAGTATCGACTTTGAAGGTGTTCAATGTCACTTTTGCCACAAGCTCGTTGATCCTCAAAGCACTACCACTGAAGACCTTGCCTATATGAATACTATAAACAACATTCCCACCCAACATGGTAACGGGATGTTTGTTGTGGATTCTGATAACAATACTAAGCGAGGGCCATATGATGATGCCGTGGCTAACCACCCATTTATTCATTCAACTTTTCATACCGAGTCTGCAATTTGTGCTACCTGCCACGATGTGAGCAACCCGGCATTCAGCAAAGCCGAAGATGGAACTTACCAGCCTAACAGCCTGGGTATGGCTGCCCCGGATTTTGACAAATACCAGATGTTCCCGGTTGAACGTACTTACAGCGAATGGCTGATGAGCGAGTATAACAGTCCGGGTGGCGTTCCTTCAATCCCATTTGGCGGAAACAAGGCCAATGTTTCAACATGCCAGGACTGCCATATGAAAGATGTCACCGGCAAAGGATGCAACAAGGCCCAGGCACCGGTAAGAAACGATCTGCCCCTGCATGATATGACCGGTGGAAACACATTTATACCCTTGCTCATAAAGGATATCTACGGCAATGATGTGGACAATGCCGCAATTGATGCCGGAATATTAAGGGCCCGATATATGCTTCAGAATGCGGCAACGATGAATCTCGAGCTTTTCACGACCTCAGAAGGTTTTGATGTTGAGGTTGAAATAGTTAATGAAACCGGACATAAATTACCTTCAGGTTATCCCGAAGGTCGCCGTATGTGGATCAATCTAAAGGCTTTTGATTTGGCCGACAACCTGCTTTACGAAGCCGGAGCTTACGATCCTTCAACCGGGATCCTTGATATAGCTTCAACCAAAGTATACGAGGCTAAACTCGGGATGAGCCAGGACGTTGCCGATATTGCTAACGCAAATGGTACCGGCACTTACGCAGCAGGAGAATCTTTCCATTTCGTATTGAACAATGTGTGGATTAAGGACAACCGAATTCCGCCACGTGGTTTTACGAATGCCAATTTCGAGTCTGTTCAGGCTGCCCCTGTTGGCTACACTTATGCCGATGGAGCCTATTCGGATGCAACCTATTTCAGTGTACCGGCAGATACCTACCGTGTTGAAGTTAGCTTGATGTATCAAACAATTTCAAAGGAATATGCTGAATTCATCCGTGATGCGAATGTGACCGATACTAAAGGACAGCAATTCTATGATCTCTATGTAACCTATGGACGCTCAGCTCCCGAACTAATGGTTCAGGAGGAATTCTTCACAGATCTTTTAAGTGATGAAGAAATTGAGGTCCTGGACAATGCGATCAGTGTATATCCGAATCCCGCCAGGGATATGTTCAACGTGAAGTTCGATCTTATTACTGCAGACGGTTTAAGGATAGATCTTTATAACCTGAATGGAGCCAGGATTCTTTCTGTACATGACGGACCGGTTTACCAGGGTCAGGTCATTCAACATTCAACCAGGAATCTTAGCGCGGGACTCTACTTGCTTAGGATCAATATTGACGGCCAGAATATCATGAGGAAGTTGATCATTGACTGAGATCATTCCGCATAAAACG
>JBFKFP010000197.1:0-4599 GCA_041618535.1 Flavobacteriaceae bacterium | reverse complement strand
GGTTGTGTGATCACTTATCCGGACGAGTTCCACATTCTGAATAAAAAGAATTTCGTTTGCCGCGCACTCGATAACAGGAGGGGAGGGTTCATGATAGCGGAGGTTGCCCGCTTATTGCACAACAACAAGAATAAATTGGATTTCGGTTTATATATCACCAATTCTGTACAGGAAGAGATCGGGCTGCGCGGTGCCCAGATGATCACCGAGACCATCAAACCCAATGTAGCTATTGTCACCGACGTCACTCATGACACTACAACCCCCATGATCAACAAGAAAAAAGAAGGTCATTGTGAATTGGGTAAAGGACCGGTTATCGCCTATGCTCCGGCGGTTCAGCAACGATTGCGCGACCTCATAATCGAGACTGCCGAGGAGAAAAAAATCCAATTTCAGAGAGCTGCGCTCTCCAGAGCAACAGGAACAGATACTGACGCATTTGCCTATTCCAACGGCGGTGTGGCCAGTGCTTTGATCTCCCTGCCTTTGCGCTATATGCATACCACTGTCGAAATGGTTCATCAGGATGACGTTGAGAACGTCATAAGGTTGATCTACGAAACGCTGCTTAAAATAAAGAGCGGGGATTCCTTTTCTTATTTTGACTAGACCGCCCGGATCAACTATGGATGAATATATCGATATTGTTGACGGGAAGGGGATGTTTACAGGAAGAAAAGCCCTGAAGTCTGAAGCTCACTCAAAGGGCTGGTTTCACAATACCATACATGTGTGGCTTTATGATCCGAACGGTCATATATTGCTGTCTCAACGCTCAGCTCAGAAACTGATTTTTCCGCTTATGTGGGACGTTTCGGCGGCAGGGCATGTTGATGCCGGGGAATCGATCATGGACGCGGCCAGGCGTGAAACTTTTGAGGAACTGGGGATCTCCCTGAACGAAGAGGACTTGAGGGCAATTGGGGTATTTCGCCATATGAGCAGTTACGACAATGGCAGGATCAAGGACTATGAGTTTCATCATGCACATATCGCCCCGCTTAAATTGGAATTAGATGAACTTTTACTGCAGCCGGGTGAAGTTGACGCGGTAAAACTGGTTGACCATAAGAAATTCCTCGAGCTTTTGGAGGGTAGCCCTGACAATTTACATTTTGTTCCGAGCAATGCCCATTATTATAAATTTATCATTCGGGAAGTGGCAAAAGCGGTAAAAAATCATTAATTTTCATTATGACTTTACTCCTGTCGGCCCTGGCACCTGTTGCACTTGTTATCTTCTATATTTATCTTAAGGACAAGTATGAAAAGGAGCCGAAACGATTGATGATCTATTGTTTTATAATGGGTGGCATCTTTAGTATTTTCATAACCACCATCCTGTATTTGTTTTTTGATTTCTTTGTTCCAATCACCAATAAGTTCAGCATTCTTCAGCAATTCGTAAGGGCATTTTTCATTGTTGGGCTCACGGAGGAATTCAGCAAATATGTCATAGTGCGTTATTATGCTCAGCCGAAAAGAGCCTTTAATGAGCCCTTTGACGGCATTGTTTACGCGGTGATCGTTTCGATGGGATTTGCAGCTGTGGAAAATATTTTTTATGTGATGGAAGGAGGGGTTTCAGTAGCAATTTTGCGCGCCTTTACAGCCGTTCCCGCTCATGCCACCTTCGGAATCCTGATGGGCTACTACATGGGGATGGCCAAATTTTCGAACAACCGGGTAAAATATAATCTACTCGGGCTTGGACTGGCTATTCTGTTCCATGGCGCTTATGATTTCTTCCTGTTCATTCATTTCATTCCCGGAATTTCCATCGGAGCATTCATTTCTCTTACAGTAGGAATTATTCTCGCAAAAAAGGCGATACGTATTCATCAGAATAATTCCGTTTTTAAAATAAAGAAACCTTTAAAGAAGGACCTATGAAAGACAAGGTATTCGCTGTGGAGGTAGATGGCCAGGAGACCTTTAATCTCTCCATTGACGACATCAACAACCTGGATCTTATCAAAAGCCCGGATGGTCAGTACCACCTCATCCATGATTCCCGGTCGATCGTAGTTAAGGTATTGAAGTCTGATCTTAATGCAAAATTATACAGGCTTGAGATAAATGGAACGGAATACGACATCCGTGTGAAGAACTCCCTCGACCTGCTCATCGATAAAATGGGCCTCAGCGAGGTAAGCAGCCAGAAAATCCAAAGCATACACGCTCCTATGCCGGGCCTGATACTGGATCTTTTGGTTGAAGTCGGTCAACCCGTGGAAGAGGATACCCCGCTTCTCATCCTTGAAGCCATGAAAATGGAGAATGTCATAAAATCGCCTCGCCAAGGAGTGATCTCAAATATACCGGCCAGGAAAGGGGATGCAATAGAAAAAAATGCTCTTCTAATCGAATTTGAAAAATGAAGAAGATATTAATCGCCAATCGTGGAGAAATTGCCCTTCGTGTGATGAAAACGGCCAGGAAGATGGGGATTTCGACTGTAGCTATTTATTCGGAAGCCGACAGGAATGCACCTCATGTGCGATATGCCGATGAAGCCGTGTGTGTTGGTCCCTCGCCATCCTCCCAAAGTTATTTGAATTCAGGTAAAATCATTTCTGAGGCCATTAGATTAAAGGTCGATGGTATCCATCCCGGATATGGTTTTTTAAGCGAGAATGCGGAATTTGCCGCTGCTGTAGAAAAGAACGGACTGATTTTCATAGGACCCGGCCCTGAAGCCATACAGATCATGGGAAGCAAGCTGGCAGCCAAGGACGCCGTGCGGAATTATGATATTCCGATGGTTCCGGGCACAGACAAACCCATTACCGATATGGACCTGGCAAGGAATATGGCTGAAACAATTGGCTTCCCCATACTTATCAAAGCCTCAGCAGGTGGCGGTGGTAAAGGGATGCGTATTGTTAAGCATTCTGCTGAATTGGAATCCCAGATGAAGCGAGCAATAAGCGAGGCTGAATCTGCATTTGGAGACGGTTCGGTCTTCATTGAGAAATACGTGAGTTCACCGAGGCATATCGAAATACAGGTCATGGCAGATTCACATGGTAATGTGATTCATTTCTTTGAACGCGAGTGCAGCATTCAGCGTCGCCACCAGAAAGTTGTTGAAGAAGCACCTTCATCTGTACTGTCACCCGAACTTCGCGAGAGGATGGGACAGGCAGCAACAGATGTTGCTAGAGCCTGCAATTACCGCGGGGCAGGAACCGTTGAATTCCTGCTTGATGAAGACCTGAATTTCTATTTCCTGGAAATGAATACCCGACTTCAGGTTGAGCATCCTGTAACCGAGTTGGTAACAGGTGTAGACCTGGTTGAATTGCAGATTGAAGTGGCCAGGGGACAAGAACTTCGTTTGAAGCAGGAAGACATAAAACTCAATGGCCACGCTCTTGAATTAAGGGTCTATGCCGAAGATCCATTAAACGATTTTCTTCCAAGTGTTGGCCTTTTGGAGAGGTATATCTTACCAGAAGGAAAAGGTATCAGGGTTGACAATGGTTTTGAAGAAGGTATGGAAGTACCCATTTTCTACGATCCTATGCTGTCTAAACTCATCACATACGGCCGTAACAGGAGCGAGGCCATAGAACTGATGATAGCAGCAATTGATGCCTACCATGTGGAGGGAGTTGAAACCACCCTGCCGTTCGGAACTTTTGTCTGCAAGCATGAAGCTTTCAGAAGCGGCAATTTCGACACTCATTTTGTTGAAAATCACTACTCCCGGGAAAAACTTGAGAAAATGAGATCTGAAGACCGGCAATTGGCTGCCATGATCGGATTGTATGCTTATCTGGAAGACCGGAAGAAATTGCGAATTCCTAATTGATGAACAGATGAAAGACAAGATTAAGATCCTTGAAGACAGGCTTGCGCAGGCCTATCTTGGCGGTGGTGAGGACCGTATCGCCAAGCAACATAATAAGAAGAAGTTGACAGCTAGAGAAAGGATTGAATACTTCCTTGACGAGGGCACTTTCGAAGAGATCGGTGCCCTGGTTACACATCGCACCACCGACTTCGGGATGGATAAAAAAAAGGTATATGGAGACGGAGTTGTTACCGGCCATGGAATGGTCAATGGAAGGCTGATTTATGTTTTCGCCCAGGACTTCACCGTATTCGGAGGATCATTGTCTGAGACTCACGCCGAAAAGATCTGCAAGGTAATGGAGTTAGCTGTAAAAGTTGGCGCACCCCTGGTAGGATTGAATGACTCAGGTGGTGCCAGGATACAGGAAGGGGTAAGGTCCCTCGGGGGATATGCTGACATCTTTTACCGAAATGTACGCTCTTCAGGGGTAATCCCGCAGATATCAGCCATTATGGGCCCCTGTGCGGGCGGAGCAGTTTATTCACCGGCGATGACCGATTTCACCTTCATGGTTGACCAGAGCAGTTATATGTTTGTAACCGGACCTAATGTTGTAAAGACTGTTACCAATGAAACCGTAAGCAGCGAGGAGTTGGGGGGTGCTCAAACCCATGCTTCCAAGTCGGGAGTGGCACACCGGGTTTCTGCGAATGACATCTCCTGTCTTGAAGATATTAAAACACTTCTTTCCTTCCTGCCGCAAAATAACGAGGAATACCCACCCTCCCGTGAGT
>JBFKFP010000196.1:0-4604 GCA_041618535.1 Flavobacteriaceae bacterium | reverse complement strand
GGGGGTATTTAAAGACTAATCCCTTGTGTTCATAACGTTTAAAAAATCCGACAGAAATACAGTCGGATTTTTTTGTGGCTATCAACAATTTTTTTAAGTTATAAACAGTTTAATTGTTAACTAACAGTTGACATTGAAGGGGATAGATTCTCCCCGAGTTGAGGACAAATTAACTACATTCGCTTTCATGAAACAACCCGACCAATTAAAGGGATTTAAAATCGATAAAGGCACGATCATTAATCTCGAAAAAGGCAAGATTCCTCCTCAAGCTCTTGATTTAGAGGAAGTTGTGTTGGGAGCTATGATGATCGATAAAAAAGGGGTGGATGAGGTTATAGATATTCTCAGCCCTGACGCTTTTTACAAGGAAGCACATCAATATATTTTCGAGGCCATCTACAAATTATTCGAGAGCAGTGAGCCAATCGACTTATTAACCGTTTCGGCCCAGCTCCGGAAGGACAAGCGCCTGGATATGGTTGGCGGGGATTTTTATTTGATTTCCCTTACTCAAAAAGTGTCCTCCTCTGCACATATTGAGTTTCATGCGAGGATCATTCTTCAGAAGTTTATTCAGCGCAGTTTGATACGAATTTCAAATGAGATAATCGAAGACTCCTATGATGAGTCTCAGGATGTTTTCGATCTCTTAGACAAGGCTGAAGCCCGACTGTATGAGGTTACCCAGGGCAATATAAAGAAATCATCAGAATCTGCGCAAGAGCTGGTGATCCAGGCCAAAAAGAAGATTGAAGAGATCTCGAACAAGGAAGGTCTGAGTGGCATCCCTTCCGGATTTGATAAGGTTGATCGGGTAACTTCAGGATGGCAGGACAGTGACCTGATCATCATAGCGGCTCGTCCGGGTATGGGAAAAACGGCGCTAACCTTGTCTATGGCAAGGAACATCTCTGTAAATAAGGACATCCCCGTGGCCTTCTTTTCTCTAGAAATGTCCTCCGTTCAGCTTATAACCAGGCTGATATCAAGTGAAACGGGTCTTTCATCAGAAAAGTTGAGGACCGGACGCCTTGAAAAACATGAATGGGAGCAACTAAATGTTAAAGTGAAGGCCCTCGAAAAGGCGCCACTGTTTATTGATGATACCCCTTCTTTATCCATTTTTGACCTGAGGGCAAAGGCCAGGCGGTTGAAATCCAAGCATGATATCAAATTAATAGTTGTTGATTATCTTCAGCTTATGACTACCGGAGCCAGCCAGAAAGGTGGAAACCGTGAACAGGAAATATCCATGATATCCAGGAATCTAAAGGCGCTTGCCAAAGAACTGAGTGTGCCCGTTATTGCACTTTCACAGTTATCACGTGCGGTAGAAACCCGGGGAGGAAGCAAACGTCCAATTCTTTCCGACCTAAGGGAATCAGGTGCCATCGAGCAAGATGCTGATATCGTCTCATTTATCTACAGGCCGGAATACTACAAAATTGATGAATGGGATGACGAAGAAAGAACACCTACCGAAGGACAGGCTGAATTGATAATCGCCAAGCATCGTAATGGCGGACTGGACAGCATAAGACTTAAATTCATCGGTCATCTCGGGAAATTCGATAATCTGGATGATTTTGATTCTCCGTTCGAATTCCATAGCAAGATGAATGCTGCTGCTAACGATGATACGTTTAAAACCGATAATTATCCCTCTCCGGACCAGGCCTTTGGCACTGAGGATGAGGATGATATCCCATTTTAATCGTTCCTGATTTAAAGAGCTTAAGCAAGGGTCTCAAACCCAAATTTTCCTTAAAAAATGGGCGAAAACTCATTTTTTAAGTATCTTCATTTTATGAAAAAGATATTCCTCATACTTAGCCTCCTAATGTCTTTCCCGCTATTTGCGTCCTATATTCTTATCCCGATGGATGCTGAAAGTCAGAAAAATCACCTTAAGGCCTATGGAATTACTTATTGGACTCTTGAAAAGCAGCAGAAGGTTAAATGGCTTCTAAATTACCGGGGAGGTTCCTTCCTTTTACCGGACTTCGAAGAAATACGCAAAGAATGCCAGATACGCGGTGTGTCATATGAACTTTTAAGTGATTCAAAGGCGGAATCTATTTTGGAAGAAATAAGCAGTCCAAGTCAGAATATGGAAGCCGTTGTGCTTGAAAAGGCCCCGAAGATCGCGGTTTACACACCTTATGGAAAACAACCGTGGGATGATGCGGTTACCATGGTCCTGACATTTGCCGAGATCCCATACGAAACCATATATGACGAAGAGGTGCTTAATGATGCCTTGTTGCTATTTGACTGGCTTCATCTTCATCATGAAGATTTCACAGGTCAATACGGAAAATTTTACAGGAGTTACCGAGGTGCAGCCTGGTATATTAAGGAAAAACGTGAAGCCGAAGAACTGGCTGCCAAACTGGGTTATGCCAAAGTTTCTGAAGCAAAGCGGGATGTGGCCCTAAAGATCAGGGATTATGTTGTTGGTGGAGGCTTCATGTTCGCAATGTGCAGTGCCACTGATAGCTTTGATATAGCTTTGGCAGCAGAAGGTGTCGATATCTGTGAACCTATGTTCGATGGTGACGGCAGCGACCCGAATTACCAGAGTAAGATAGATTATAATAAGACCTTCGCCTTTACCGATTTTATCCTGGAGCGGAATCCCAACGTTTATGAATTCTCATCTATAGACATGACCCAGAAACGCAGAATACCAAGAACCACAGATTATTTCTCGTTGATGGAATTTTCAGCTAAATGGGATCCAGTTCCTACCATGCTCACTCAAAATCATACCGCTTTGGTTAAAGGATTTATGGGACAGACCACATCCTTTACCAGAGACCAGATCAAGTCAAAAGTGCTTGTAATGGGCGAGAATAAAACCAATGGCGAAGCTAAATACATACACGGAATTAAGGGCAAGGGATTTTTTACTTTTTATGGTGGTCATGACCCCGAGGATTACACGCATAGGGTAGGAGACCCTAAAACAGAGCTTGCCTTGCATCCTACTTCCCCCGGATACCGTTTGATACTGAACAATGTACTCTTCCCGGCGGCAAGAAAGAAAAAACAGAAGACCTAAATGAACTTTTTCCAGGTTGAGATCAGATTAAAACCCTACCCTAGGGGTTTTCACATTATTACCGGGGAAATTCTGGAAGCCATCCCTGAGATCAAGATGATCAATTCAGGTTTTTTACAGGTTTTTATAAAGCATACCTCGGCCAGTCTTACCATCAATGAAAATGCCGACCCTACAGTACTCAGTGATTTTGAATCCCACATGAATGTTGTTGTCCCTGAAAATGCCTCCTACTACAAGCATACCATGGAAGGCCCTGACGACATGCCCGCTCATATCAAGGCTTCGATGATGGGCTCATCGGTTCAGATTCCCATTACAAATGGAAGATTGAATTTAGGAACATGGCAGGGTATTTATCTTTGTGAGCACCGGAACAATGGCGGTTCACGGAGACTGGTTTTGACGGCCTATGGGAATTGAAGAATTTTATAGTATGCCCAGTCCGAGACCTATAGACACCAATATCAGGAGGAAGGCAACTATTTTATGTATGAGTTCAAAGGTGACCTTTTTAAGAAGTCGGTTTCCATAAAATGCACCTGCCATGGCGGCTAATGTGGCTGACAGAACCATGGGTAAGTTATCCTTCAGACCAGCATTAAGAATTTGTGTTGAATATACCGAGAGTCGTGTCAGGTCTATAAATGAACTGATGACAACTGCAGTACCTATAAAAGCCTCCTTACTCAAACCTGCATGTATAAGAAAGGCTGAGCGCAAGGCTCCCTGATGGCCAGACAGTCCGCCAAAAAACCCGCTAAGTGCACCACCTAATGGCAAATGTCTGCGGCTTACTTTTAAGCGGTTTAAAAAAGGCATCAATTCAATAATGGCAAAACTGATCAGCAACAGCCCGATGACCACGTTCACCAGAGTTATATCATAATTTTCACCAAGAAACTCATAGGTACGTATCACCGGAAGGTCGGTGAGGTTCAATAACAGTTTCGCACCGAAATAAGCTGCGATAACCGCAGGTATTCCAAAAAGGAGTATGACTTTTTTATTAGCATTTTTACCCACCAGTGTAAGCTTGAACATATTATTGAAGAAATGAACCACACCTGTAAGGGCAATAGCTGCCTCAACGGGGAAGAAAAAAGCGAAAACAGGCAACAGGATGGTTCCCAGCCCAAATCCCGAGAAAAAAGTTAGGATGGATGCTAAAAAGGCAACTATGCAAATGATCACATATTCAATCAAAATGACAGGAAAAGTTGATCTTCAGAAAGCCTCTGGGCTAATTAAAGTTCAATCAATAATATTTGATAAAAATCTCAAAATTGGTCGTATTGGGATCATCCCAAACCTTTGCCACATATGCTCTGGTCTTATTTCTGAATCCCTGCTCGTTGCGGCCTCTTTCACCATTTCTTGGATAGGTACGTCGGTTTCGCGTTTCCTTAAGACGAATAATATCTCCGACTTTTGGCTCCGTGTCGGCAAAATCACCTTCAGCACCTTCTCGATAAACGACATCGATTAAATCTCTCGTAGTATAAGTGCCGACATTGGTCTTCGCCCCGCAACAGAG
>JBFKFP010000195.1:0-4687 GCA_041618535.1 Flavobacteriaceae bacterium | reverse complement strand
TTTCAGACGTCGCATTGGTTGGAGGGGGTTCCTATCCGCAACCAGGCGAGATCTCCCTGGCTCATAACGGGGTATTATTCCTCGATGAACTCCCGGAATTTAAAAGAACGGTATTGGAAGTCATGAGGCAACCCCTGGAAGACCGTGAAGTCACGATTTCAAGAGCTAAGTTCACGGTCACTTATCCGGCATCTTTTATGCTGGTTGCCAGCATGAATCCCAGTCCGAGTGGATATTTCAACGATGGTAAGTCTGCCTTTCAGGTGACTTCAGGTGAGATGCAGCGATATTTGTCGAAAATTTCGGGGCCCCTGCTCGACAGGATCGATATACATATTGAAGTCTCTGCTGTCCCTTTTGAAAAACTCAGTTCTAACGTACCTTCTGAAACTTCTGCAACTATTCGCAAGCGGGTGATCAAAGCAAGGCAAACCCAAAAGAATCGGTTTTCAGGATCCAACTCTGTTCATTATAATGCCCAGATGTCACCTTCCCAGATCAAAACTTATTGTCAGCTTAAAAAGTCTTCTCTAGCCTTGATTAAGACCGCCATGGAAAGGCTTAACCTATCGGCCCGGGCGTACGACCGGATCCTTAAAGTTGCCAGGACCATTGCTGATTTGGACGACTGTCCTCTTATCATTGACAGTCATATTGCCGAGGCCATACAGTACAGGAGTCTTGACAGGGAAGGCTGGTTGGCTTAGACCAAGATTTAAATTGGAATTTATTGTACTTTAAACACTGCAAAATTTTTCAGAAATGCTTAAATGGCTAAAAAATATTGGCCCTGGCCCTCTTATTGCAGCAGCCTTCATCGGACCCGGAACGGTGACCGTCTGCACACTGGCAGGTGTTAATTTCGGTTATGCCTTACTCTGGGCCATGGCACTCTCGGTTATTGCCACAATAGTTCTCCAGGAAATGTCTGCACGACTCGGGCTTGTGACCCAAAAAGGACTTTCGGAACTGATCAGGGAAAATATCCCGGGAACTGTTCCTAGGTTTATTGCATTGTTATTGATCCTTGCCGCTATAGTCATCGGAAACGCAGCGTATGAGGCCGGGAATATCAGCGGGGGTGTTCTCGGCATGGAAGCCATTTTCGGCGTGCTGCGATTGGAAACCGGGCTTATTTCCTTAAATATATACAGCCTGATCTTGGGTCTTCTGGCCTTTATTTTGCTTTACATAGGACGGTATAAGGTACTGGAACGATTCCTGGTAGGCCTGGTAATAGTTATGAGCTTATCCTTTTTTTTGACAGCTATCCTTACCAAACCCGATCTTCTCGAGATCGTGAAGGGTATGCTGATTCCCGGCACTCCTGAAGGCAGTATCCTTACAGTCGTTGCCCTCATCGGGACCACCGTTGTTCCTTATAATCTGTTTCTTCATGCATCCCTTGTCAAGGAAAAATGGAATAATATCGATGACCTGAAGCATGCGCGTAGAGATACCGTACTGGCAGTGATTCTGGGAGGAGTAGTTTCCATGTGCATCATGATCTCAGCAGCTGCAATTCCCGCTGTAGAAATAAATTCTGCAGCTGATCTCGCTCTTGGAATTGAGCCTCTTTTTGGGGCACAGGCAAAAATAGTGTTGGCCATCGGCTTATTCGCGGCAGGTCTTACAAGCGCGATTACAGCGCCACTTGCTGCTGCTTATGTCGCCCGGGGATGCATAGGCTGGCAGGGTGACTTAAGATCAAAAAAGTTCAGGGCGGTCTGGATCCTGGTGCTGCTTATCGGGGTTCTCTCTTCATCATCCGGGTTAAAATCGATCGAGATCATCAAATTTGCACAACTTGCTAATGGGATCCTTCTTCCCATAACGGCTGCCTTTCTTATCTGGATTGTTAACAAGGAAACCGTTTTAGGTGTTCATAAAAACCGCCTCAGGCAGAATGTTTTAGCCCTGATTATTCTTGGAATAACCGTATTTTTAGGTCTGAAGAGTATTCTAAAAGTCTTTGAGGTGATCTGATGTATCATTGGGAAACAGACCTGAACGCGGATGTAGGAGAGGGTATTGGCAATGAAGCCGAGATCATGCCATTCCTGTCATCATGCAACATTGCCTGCGGCGGACATGCGGGCGATGAGGATAGCATGCGAATGGTTGTGCAATTGGCCAAAACACACCAGGTTAAGATAGGAGCTCATCCGTCGTATCCCGATCCTGAAAATTTTGGCCGGATTGAGATGGACATGCCCTGCGCTGCGCTTTACATCTCGATCCAGGGGCAGATAAAGGCCTTGATGAGGGTCCTGAGACAAGAAAACCGCCAATTGCACCATGTTAAACCCCATGGGGCGCTTTATAATAAGGCGGCGGTAGACAAACGAACTGCAACTATTGTCCTGGAGGCAGTTAAGAGCATTCCATTTCCCATAAAGTTATATGTTCCTTATGCATCTGTTATTTCACATATGGCTGCCAAGGAAGGTATTCCAATTACTTATGAAGCATTTGCCGACCGTAATTATGAAGATGATCTTACCCTCGTGTCAAGATCGAAACCCAACGCCTTAATAACCGACTTAGATGAAATGACCCAACATGTTACTGGAATGATTCAAAGGCAGGAGGTAAGAACTGTAAATGGAAAAATCATCCCGATAAAAGCACAGACCTTTTGCGTTCACGGGGATAATCCTGAAGCTGTGAATTTGATAAAAGGCCTGAGGGAAAAACTGGAATCCTCCAATATAAAGATCCATTAATTTTCTCGAACTGATGAACACTGAAATCATACCGTTCGGTGAGCAGGCAATCTTGATTAATTGGCCTCATAGAATCGAGGATTCCATCCTGTTTGAGGTGCTCGATGCAAAAAAAACACTATCTGATTTTTATATTAAACAAAAAGTTCATGTAAACTCTACATATAACTCGATATTAGTTAGATACGATTATACTATAAGAAATATTTATAGTGAAATTTCGATGATTTCCGAGCTTCTCAAGACTGTTAAGGCTCCGGCTTCAAGGACTTATAACCTGATTCATATTCCGGTCTGTTACGATGAAGAATTCGGCATTGATTTAATACGGGTTTCCACTAAAAATGAACTGACTAAAGATGAGTTTATCCATACGCATGCCGGCACCGATTACAGGGTGTTTTTTATCGGCTTTCTCCCCGGCTTTCTATACCTGGGCGGATTGGATGACAGGCTTGGCTGTCCTAGGCTCGAAACACCACGGCAGAAAATTCCTAAAGGTTCAGTTGCAATTGGAGGCAATCAAACCGGTATATATCCCCGTTCGAGCCCGGGCGGCTGGAACATTATCGGACGCTCACCCTTAGATTTATTCAGCCCGGAAAAGGATCCTCCAACAATCGCACTTCCCGGTGATAAAGTTCGATTTGTGCCCGTGGATCGGGAGGAATATTTCAACATCGAATCCGGGATCAGGAAAGATGACTACGAAATCTTAAAGGAGACTTTATATGATTGAAGTTCTGAAAAAAGGCCTTTTTTCAAGTATCCAGGATATGGGTCGGACTGAAGGCATTGCATTCGGGGTACCGATTTCCGGGGCTATGGATCGGTCGGCACTGATAAGGGTAAACGCGATACTGGGAAATGACCCCGACTGTGCGGCAATTGAATGCACACTTATTGGTCCGGAACTTCGTTTTCATAAATCGACCGCCATCGCGGTCTCCGGAGCCGATATGACCCCAAAGTTGAATGGAAGCCCGATCTCCATGCTTCGTGAACATTCGATCAAGACTGGCGATATACTGAAATTAGGTCCTGCCCGTATTGGTTGCCGTGCATATATAGGTGTTAAAGGAGGACTGCTATCTGATGAGGTGCTTGGAAGCAGGAGCCAGTACGAAGGTGTGACGCCTGAATCCTTCCTTGATTCGGGAGCGTTCATTGAAATTGGGTCGGTTGACCGGGGATTGGCAAATTCTAAGGCAAGGTTAAAAACCGACCATGCCAAATTCACTGTTCAAGTCATAGATGTACAGGAAGGCCCGGAGTTCAAATACCTTGAAAGAGGTCAGGTTAATCAGCTTTTTGATCAGACCTTTCATATATCTAAGCTTAACAGCAGGATGGCCTGTCAACTGGAAGAGCTGATCCCGAACCAGATTCAGTCCATTATTACCGCACCGGTCTTGCCGGGAACGGTTCAGTTAACTCCATCCGGCCAGCTGATTGTATTGATGCGTGATGCTCAGACAACGGGAGGTTATCCCCGTGTACTTCAGCTGAACCATCATGGGATTGACATATTGGCTCAAAGGCAGAGCGGCCAAAGAATCAGCTTTAAGATCTTAAAATAAGAGAAAGATTTTTCTTTAATTATCTTTTCGATTTACCCACATTCGGATTGTTTTTTAACCGATTAACGCAAGTAATTGAAAAAAATAGGACCTGTATTATTTTGCAAAGCCTCATGAGGAGCCGTCTGAGCTTCAAAAAACAGAGGTCAGTACCCCAAAGGTATTATTACTCCAGATGAGGTCGGATCCGGTTTCTGTTCGGGGATCCGGCCTCGTCAATATGAAAAGCAGTGCAAAATTGATCAATACCGATCTCGAATTAACAGCCAGGGCCTGGGAGGGCGTCAGGCTAAAACTTTTCTATCCCTTTGTTCCCAAAAAGCATTCCAGACCGGCTCATCAGGGGTTGGAGCCGTAAAGGTCACAGGCTCTTTCCTGACG
>JBFKFP010000194.1:0-4751 GCA_041618535.1 Flavobacteriaceae bacterium | reverse complement strand
TGCTTCCAAGGCATCGTCAGACCTTCTCGTGAGAAGTTACCACAAAACCTATGGTATGAATACGCTGATCAGTAATTGCTCCAATAATTTTGGTCCCGGTCAGCACGATGAGAAACTCATACCTACGATCATACGCAAAGCGATCGCGGAAAAACCTATACCCATTTATGGGGACGGAAGCAATATCCGGGATTGGATCTATGTATCGGATCACTGCAGGGCCATAGACCTCGTTTTTCACAGGGGCAAGCCCGGAGATTCCTTTGTCATAGGTGGTGACAATGAACAATCCAACCTGCAGGTGGCCCGGAAGGTTTGCGCCCTGTTAGATGAGTTGCAACCCAGGGCAAACGGGAGCTATAGAGAACTGATTACTTTTGTAGAAGACCGGCCCGGGCACGATTTCCGCTACGCACTGGACGATGCAAAGGTTCGTAAGGAACTGGGGTGGAGGCCGCTGGAGGATTTTGAGAGCGGCTTGAGAAAGACCATATCGGGGTATTTAAAAAAAATCCAAAAGGTATAATATGAAAGGAATTGTATTGGCTGCAGGCTCAGGAACCAGGCTTTACCCAATTACCCGGGTTACGAGTAAACAGCTTATGCCTGTTTATGACAAACCTATGATCTATTATCCTTTAGCAACCCTCATGCAGGCCGGCATCAGGGAAATACTGATCATTACAAATCCACAGGATGCGCATTTGTTCAGAGAACTTTTGGGGGATGGCACTCAACTGGGATGTCAGTTTTCATATGAGGTCCAGGAGGCCCCCAATGGCATAGCAGAGGCCTTCTTGATTGGAGCCGAATTTATCGGGAAGGATAAAGTAGCTCTGATTTTGGGGGATAATATATTTTATGGTGCAGGGTTGGAGCGCTTACTTCAAAAGAATACGGATCCTGAGGGAGGGATTATTTATGGGTATCACGTACAGGACCCTCAAAGATATGGGGTTGTTGTATTTGATGAAGAGGGCAACGCTATATCTATTGATGAGAAGCCTGTTAAACCGTTGTCAAATTACGCCATACCCGGAATTTATTTTTACGACAATGAAGTTGTGGAGATCGCAAAAAAAATAACACCGAGTAAACGTGGGGAATTGGAAATTACAGATATTAACAGGGCTTACCTGCAAAAAGGCAAATTAAAAGTGAGTATTCTTGACCGCGGAACAGCCTGGCTCGATACCGGAACCTTCTCCTCCCTGATGCAGGCAGCCCAATTCGTGGAAGTTATTGAGGAAAGACAGGGGCTAAAGATCGGATCCATAGAAGAGATTGCCTATAAAATGGGATATATCACAAGGAAAGAGTTGAAAGACTTGGCTACACCTTTACTTCGAAGCGGATATGGCGAGTATTTAATGAATCTTAAATAGAGCCGACTTGAAAATTACCCCTACGAACATTGAAGAATGTTTTTTAATGGAACCGGTGACTTACCGAGACCGGAGAGGATTATTTTTCGAATCATACAACCAGAAAACGCTGGAAGCAGCTTTAGGCAGATCTATTTGTTTTGTACAGGACAATCATTCCGTTTCTCACGAAGGAGTATTGCGTGGACTGCACTTCCAGACTGGCAACCATGCTCAGGCTAAGCTAGTCAGGGTGGTAAGGGGGGAAGTGCTCGATGTGGTCGTCGATATCAGGAAGGGAAGCAAGACGTTCAGTAATGTATTCAAGACCGTCCTTTCAGAAAACAACAGCAAAATGCTTTTTATACCCAAAGGAATGGCACATGGTTTCCTTTCCTTGAAGGACGATACGGTCTTTTTATACAAATGCGATGCATACTACAACACGGATGCCGAATCTGGCATCATCTATAATGATCCTGATTTAAAAATTGATTGGGGTTATCCGGAAAACAAAATCATTCTTTCGGATAAAGACATGCAACTACCGAAATTTAAGGATCTGCCCATATGAAACGGGTTTTAGTTACTGGCGCTAAGGGTCAGCTGGGAGGATCGATCAGGAAAACTGCCATAGAATTTCCGGAACAGGAGCTGACCTATGCTTCAAAATCAGAAATCGACCTAACAAACGCCGAATCAATTTCTGAAGTATTTTCCAGGACTGCATTTGATTATTGCATAAACTGTGCCGCATATACCCATGTAGATAACGCAGAAAGATTCCCAGAAAAAGCCTTTGCTATTAATGCAGAAGGAGTTAAAAATCTCGCTGATCAATGCCAGAAGAATCAGGTGAGACTCATACACATCTCAACCGATTATGTCTTCGACGGGGAGAAGAGGACGGGATACTATCCTGATGATCAACCTAACCCAATTAATGAATATGGCAAATCCAAATTAAAGGGAGAGGAATATATTCAACAAATTTTGAAAGACTTTCTGATTATCCGCACGTCCTGGCTTTATTCGGAGTCCGGAAAGAATTTTTATACGACGATTTTGCAAAAAGCAAGACAGGGAGAGACTTTGCTCGTTACAGATTCCCAGGTGGGATGTCCAACAAAGGCGGTGAATCTGGCGAGATTTATACTACAGATCATCAACACGGAGAATTGTACTCACGGTATCTTACACTTTACAGATAAGCTCCCTATGACCTGGTATGATTTTGCGGTTTCTATCCTGAAATCGAATAATCTCGAAGATTCCGTTGAGATTGTCAGGGATAGGAATTATCGTAGTTTTGCACGAAGACCGGCGTATAGTATTTTATTAGAGGAAAAGCCCGGGAAGCAATGAGAAAAAAAACCCTGATCGTATTCGGCACACGCCCCGAGGCAATTAAAATGGCCCCTCTTGTCAAGGAATTCCAACAGTATCCTGAAAAATTTGATGTCAGAGTATGCGTAACGGCACAGCACAGACAAATGCTTGACCAGGTTATCGACTTCTTTGAGATTGAGCCACATTACGATCTGGATCTGATGCGCCCCAATCAGAATCTGTATACAATAACGGCGGATATTATCATACATCTGAAGGAAGTATTGGAGGATTTCAGCCCAGATTATGTCTTTGTCCACGGTGATACATCAACAACCATGGCTGCCTCATTGGCGACATTTTACCACGGAGCGAAGTTGTGTCACGTGGAAGCCGGCCTCAGGACGTTCAATAAGCATTCTCCTTTTCCCGAAGAAATGAACCGAAAAATTGCTGGCGTGATAAGTGATTATCATTTCCCGCCTACACGAAAAGCAGAGCTCAATTTACTGGAGGAAAAAATAGTTCAAAAAAATATCATGGTAACGGGCAATACCGTCATAGATGCTTTGAATTACAGCTCGAGAAAGGTAGCTGGACCTGATTTTCAAGATAAAGAAATAGAGAACCTCAAGGCCATTATCAGGGACGACAGAAAAATAATACTTGTTACCGGCCACAGAAGGGAGAATCACGGGCAGGGATTTGAGGAGATCTGTCTGGCCCTTAAGCACATCGCAAGAGAACATCCTCAGGTAGATCTTATATATCCGGTTCACCTGAACCCAAATGTAAGACGGCCCGTGTATGAAATGCTGAATGATATTGCAAACGTCAAACTAATTGATCCCCTTTCTTATCCGGCATTTGTTTGGTTGATGGCTCGAGCCTATATGATTATAACAGACAGCGGGGGTGTGCAGGAAGAGGCCCCCAGCCTGGGCAAACCCGTACTGGTGATGCGGGAAACGACAGAAAGACCTGAAGCTGTGGAAGCGGGAACTGTGATCCTCGTAGGGACCGACCGTTCAAAGATCATTTCGGAAACAGAAAGGTTGCTCAAGAATCAGGTTCATTACGACGAAATGAGCTCGAAACACAATCCATACGGAGATGGAACGGCCTGCAAAAAAATAGTTGAATTCATAGATAATCTGGCGTAATATGGAGAAACGAGATGTTGTTATGATGGGACTTGGATACATCGGACTTCCCACAGCTGCCCTGATAGCAAAAAGTGGCAGTAAGGTACACGGAGTAGATGTGAATCCGGAAGTAGTGGAAACCATAAATCAGGGTAAAATCCATATCGTAGAACCTTCGCTAGACCTGGAGGTATCCAACGCCGTAAAGAAAGGTTTGCTAAAGGCGGATGTGAAGCCAGTGCCTGCCGATGCATACCTAATTGTTGTGCCGACACCATTCAAGGGAAAAAATGAACCGGACATTTCATTTGTCGAAGCCGCGACCCAGGCAATCATCCCACTCCTGAAGGAAGGGGATCTCTACATCATCGAATCCACCTCCCCTATAGGCACTACGGACAAAATGAGGGACCTGATCTACGATAAAAGGCCTGAGCTTAAAGAGAAGTTGTATATCGCGTATTGTCCTGAAAGGGTACTCCCCGGCAACGTTATGTATGAACTGGTCCACAATGACCGGGTTATCGGCGGGATCGATAAAAGATCCACTAAAAAGGCTTCAGAATTTTACGGCAAATACGTCAAGGGCGCTCTCCACCAAACCAATGCCAGAACAGCTGAAATGTGTAAGTTGGTTGAGAATTCCTCCCGGGATGTTCAAATCGCATTTGCCAACGAACTCTCTCTCATCTGTGATAAGGCAAACGTGGACGTATGGGAGCTAATCGCACTTGCCAATAAACACCCCAGGGTAAATATTTTGAGCCCGGGATGCGGCGTGGGCGGACATTGTATCGCGGTCGATCCCTATTTTATTGTTTCAGATTATCCCTTGGAATCTAAAATCATAGGAGCTGCAAGGGAGATCAACAATTACAAATCCTTTTGGTGCGCGGAAAAGATCCAATCGGCT
>JBFKFP010000193.1:0-4755 GCA_041618535.1 Flavobacteriaceae bacterium | reverse complement strand
AGTTCACGTCGCATCAATTTTATTACCTCCTGTTCGCTCAGGTTATACTGGTACTGGATCGCATCGAATGGTGTCCGGTCCTCCCAGGCCATTTCTATGATCCGGTCTATATCAACCTGGGTAAGCTGGTCTTTTTCAATAGAAACTATACTGCGCATCATATTCGATTTTCATATCCAGCATTTTTGAGAAAAATTCTTTATTCTCCCTGAAAGTTCTGTTTTCCCTGAAATGAATATACTTGCCCTGCGCATGTATACTCGCTCCATTTGTCTTGTAGATCACGAGATGATAATAGGGTATGGCCCAGGTGAAATTGCGCAAACCTTTATTGATACGGATTAAAATTCCACCTGGACGAAGTTCCAGATTGGCATAATTCAGATCGGAGACCGTGTTCATCATTTTATTCATGTTAGGGCTAACTTCGTCTATGATCATGCGCCTGGATCCCACGCCTTTCATTCTAATCTTCTGTAAAATCGAAAAGGGCTTTCCAACAAGATCATCGATCAGCTGGTCGTGTTCAGGATTGGTGTATGTAGTTTCAAGAATCATATCACTCAAAACTACGAAATGTTTAATATTTTAATATAAACATTAAACAAAAATTAACATTAATGATTTTTCACGACTCAAATCAGTCGTCCCTCAGCAACCGATCACGGTTGGCAAGGGTATGTTTTTCAAGTATGCGCCTGCTCTCCGACTTAACCAGCGGATCTTTTTTCATCCTGAAAAGTATGTCAGCCGCCCGGCGTCTATTCTTATCGATATCTACGATAGGGAAGGGGTAATCCCTGCCCAGTTTGAAACCGTAAAGCTGTTCCTCCATTGGTGTAATCAAATAGGGCTCATGAATGAAGGGAATTTCAAGGTGCGCGAGTTCGGGCACCCATTTTTTGATAAATTCCGCATCCGGATCATGTTCCTTACTGTTCTTTACAGGGTTGTAAATCCTGAGATTATTGATCCCTGTTTCTCCGGCCTGCATCTGCAATTGCGGAAAATGTATTCCCGGTTCAAAATCGAGGAATTGTTTTGAGAGGTGGGTGGAGGCATCCTGCCAGGGCTGCCAAAGTATATGTGTAAAGAATGAGACCAAGAGGGCCCTCATCCTGAAATTGATGTAGCCGGTCTCGATCAGGCAACGCATGGAGGCATCTACCAGGGGAAATCCGGTCTGACCTTCCCGCCAGGCCTTTTGGTAGGCGTCGGAAACACTCTTTTTCAGCCTGTGATAACCTCTGTTCACACTAGCCTCTTCCATGATATGCTCCATTTCAAATTTCTGGATGAAATGGGCCTGCCATCTCAATCTTGAAATGAATGCACTTATATGTCGTTTATTTGAAAGTTTGGCCTTTACACGTTTAGCCTCCTGGAAAATCTCCCTTACGGATACGTTTCCCCATGAAAGGTAGGGTGAAAGACGGCTGTTACTGGATCTGGATGCTTCAGGCTTGGAGATGTTGTACATATAATTTTGATGCCTCCCGGAAAAAAAAGATTCAGCATAGGACCAGGCCATTGTTGTACCTCCTTCCTGAAATGGCGAATCCCCTGGGGTGCTCAAATCGGCAAGGGTAAAAAGTTGTTCCAGGGCTTCGATCTCCTCAAGGTTGAGCAGCTGATTCTTTTCAGGATCAAAAGGAAACAGCGGTTCGTTCATGTAGGCATTCCAGTTCTCGAACCAATTACCCCTGTTTTTCAGTCCGCGCCTTACACCATTATTAACCGACTCAACCCACTTAAAGGTGTTATTTCTCGTGTATCGCTGAAATTTTTTATCCCGATCAAAGGTGACAAGCAAACCGGTTTCCAGATGTGAGAAAACCTGGTCTACCTTGTAAAGAGTTTGAAGGACGTTGAAGGCGTTGAAAATATCTGACCTCACAGTAAGAACTTTGGTGTTGAATGCTTTCAGCCGGGCATTCATATCCCTGAGCGATTCTTTGATAAAGTTCCAGTGCCTTTCACTGTAATGCACATCTTCGAGCAGCAGATTCTCGAATACATATAAGAGGAGTATCCGTTTCCCGCTTTCTAGGGCGTTGTGAATGGCTTCATTGTCCTGCAGCCGAAGATCGCGCTTTAACCAGACAACACATATTTCGGGTTTTTCAATAATCATCGGGGTTTAACATGATTTGGTTTGCTCTTTCCTTTATCGCTTTTAGTTCTTCGGAAGGAATGCGATCTAAAAGATTGAACATCATTCCCATCCGGCGATTATCACTCAGATCTGACCTGTGGTCATCCAGGAAATTCCAGTATAGGCTATTGAACGGGCACGCCTTTTCACCTGTTCGTGATTTTTTATCATAATGGCAGTCCTTACAATAATTGCTCATCTTATCCACATAGTTGGCAGATGAGATATAAGGCTTGGTGGCGATCAGGCCGCCATCGGCATATTGACTCATTCCCCTGGTATTGGTGATCTGCACCCATTCAAGCGCATCGGCATAAATTCCGAGATACCATTCATCTACCTGGTCAGGATCGGTTTGATTAAGCAGCGCGAAATTCCCCGTAATCATCAATCTTTGTATGTGATGTGCATAGGCGTGATCAAGGGAGTTATCTATGCTATTCTTCAGACAATTCATCTTGGTCTTACCGGTCCAGTAGAATTCAGGAAGCTTGTTATTGTGGTCAAGGGCATTCATTTTCCTGAATTCAGGCATGTGCGCCCAGTACATTCCACGCATGTATTCACGCCATCCAAGGATCTGGCGCACAAATCCCTCTACCTGGGAAACAGAAATTTCTTTATCGTTATTTTGGTAAGCCTCAACAGAGGCATTAATACATTCCCTTGGACTTATCAGTTTGGCATTCAAAGCAAATGATATCCTGGAATGGAAGAGGTCTACCTGCTCTGTATGCATGGCGTCCTGGTAATCCCCGAAATGAATAAGCAGTCTGTTGCAAAAATATTCCAGTTGGGCCAGGGCCTGCTCCCTGCTAATTGGAAAATCCAGTTCTTGGCCTTCAATTCTTCCTATGGTTGCGATACCTGCCTTCCTGATATCCCTCAAGACTTCGGATATATCGTTCTTAAAATCCACTTTTTCGGGAATGGAATGGTCGCCTTTCCATTTGTTACGGTTGCTTTTATCAAAGTTCCATTTTCCACCTTCCGGCTGATCGCCCTGCATCAGAATATCATGCTTCTGACGCATGTGCCGGTAAAAATTTTCCATGATATACAGCTTTTTACCTTCGAAGAATTCTTTAAGTTCGAAGCGTTCGCTTAAAAAATGTTCTGTATCAAATGCCGTTGAAGCAATGTTCAGATTATCACAGAATGCAGCCAGTTTTTTATCTAATTCATGATTATCGGGCAACTGGTATTCGAATTTATCTATCCCGTGTTTTTTTATCAGGAGATTGAGATTTTGGATAAATGACTGTCTGTTCTCTGAATCGTTGATCCTGATATATTCAACTTTATGGCCCTCAGACTCCAATCCCTCAGCGAAACACCTCATCGCTGAAAAAAAGGCCCCTATTTTCTTGATATGATGCCTAATGTTGGTTGTTTCATCCTTTACTTCGAAAAGACAATAGATATTATCGTCATCAACCTTTCGGAACCAGGAGTGACTTAGGTTGAGCTGATCGCCAAGAATGAGCCTCAGTGTCTTCATGAGAACAAATCGGTTTGCAGCCAGCGTTTCCTGAAGCGATGATCGGCATCATACCGCTGGGCCTGGAGTTGAACATTGAATTTCCTGTCCCTTGGATCATTGCCAACGCCGCTTACGTACATCCAGTTTCCGTAATTACTATGTACGTCATAATCCAATAGCATTGATTCGAAATAAGCCGCTCCTATCCGCCAGTCAACTTCGAGGTCCCGGCTCAGATATGAGGCTACATTCTGTCTTCCACGATTACTCATCCAACCGGTCTGTTTTAATTCGATCATGTTGGCATTTACAAAATCTGATTCTGTTTCTCCGTTTATCCACTTTCTGACCAACCTTTCTTCAGAGCTCCAGTTATAGGCTCTGTTTTTGATTCCGCCGAGATAAAAAATGGAATCACCGTGTTTCAAGCTGATATATTTGAAGTAATCACGCCAGATCAATTCAAAGATCATCCAATAGGTACTCTGGTTTTTTTTGAAGGCCTTTTCAAATCTCTTTACAGACCAGTAGATGGTTCGTGGAGAAAGGCTTCCATTAGCCAGCCAGGCTGAGAATTTTGAGCTGTAATCGATTCCAACCAATCCATTCCTCGTCTTTTTGTAGTATGCCAGCTTCCTGCTCTGGAACATATATTCCTCAATTCGATTCAGTCCGGCACTTTCTCCACCCTCGAAGGGAAATGCTGTACGCTCGGGGATGTCGGGCAGGTCGAACCCCAGGTCTGGCAGGGATGGAACAGAAGGTGTGTTTCCAATTCTATTGGACTGGCTCCTTTTACTCGCGGTCAATTCGTTTCTTACACTGGATTCCTTCTCTAAGCGCTTCCTGAACTGGGTAAAAACCTCCGGGATATTCTTAGAATCATATGGTACATCTTCCGGATGAAATAAGAACTGATCATATGACGGATGCCAATTGAGGTCGATAGCCTGTTTTAATGACGCCTCAACCTCCCTCTCGTATGTGGTCCATTCGTGTTGATAATAGACATCGGTTATCTTGTGATTATTGCAGAATTCGGGCATATGATTTTCCGGTCTGTCCTGAATAACGAAGAGACTGATGTTAAGATCTGATAAACGGTTCTTTAAGTCCT
>JBFKFP010000192.1:0-4853 GCA_041618535.1 Flavobacteriaceae bacterium | reverse complement strand
GCACCTTCTCGATAAACGACCTCGATTATATCTCTCGTAGTATAAGTGCCGTCATTGGTCTTCGCCCCGCAAAAGAGCCATCCCTTATAACCAATTACATCATTTTCAGATTGTAGTTTAGCATGTGCTTCCTGAATGGCACTCTCAGGTTTTTCTATAGCCCATTTGTTCGTCAGGTAAGAGATATAACCTTCAACTGAATTCTGCTTTTTTATCTCATTCCAGTATTCGGTGGGATTCAGGCTTGCTTCGAGTTCATTTTTCTGTTTTTCTATAGTATTCTTTTTCTCTTCAAGATCTTTATAGAGCTGTGAATTCTTGACCTGCTCCTCGGTGATCTCCTGATCTTTTTTAGCGATGACATCCTGATAGTATAATATGGAGGCCATAAAAGCCAGAATGAGAACAACAAAAGCTATGTAAATGATCCGGTTCTGTTTGTCCTTTTTCTCTATTTCCTGTACTTTTTGATCAATTCGTTTCATGTTGTTGGTGTTATATGGCTATTAGGGTGTCGAATTCTTCATTGGTTTTCCTGATCTCCTCATCAGTCATTTTATCAATTATATTAACCAGGCGTGCGCGCTTCACTTTGAATAGTCGAAGGAGATCAATATTTCGATTGCGCTTTCTTACTTTTCCGATAGGCTTTGCTGCAAGGCCAAGGCAAAACAGGCAACCTAAAGTTGTTGCAATAACATTGACCATGTTGTCACCATCTAAGGGAATTTGAATAATAAATTTCACAAAAACAAATAAAAGAATCACTCCAATTATTACGCCACCGATAAGCCTCATATCTTTTTTGCGTCCTCTTTCATGCATCTCGATTCCCGCCTCAATCTCCGCTTCTGAAATTAATTCATCTAAAAGTATTTTTTCCCTTTCGTCAATTTCACCATGGACATCCGGTCTTTCAGAACCATTGGATGAAGGTTCCGACTGCCTTAATTTATTCCGAAGTTTTAAGAAGCGTTCAACCTCTCCTGGATCAAAGCCCAGATGTTTTAAGACTTTTCGCATTTCTCCTTCAGGGTCGGAGACAAAATCGGCATATTGCATACGTTTCCACCTGAATGGAATATGTTCCGGATCAATTTTCTCGATTAAGATTGGAACCATATCTTTTCCAAGCTCTCGGGCTTCGGATACCTCATCCCTAACGTTTTCTGAAATAGCCGCAGGAGTGGACATTATAAGCACTACATGGGTTGCTTCTCCAAGTGCCTCATCAATTTCGTTGTCCCAGGCCTTACCCAGGCTAATTTCCCGGTCAATCCAGACTTTTGCACCGAGATTTTCCAGTTCATTGGCTATGCCTTCGGCAAAATCCTTGTCTCGTCTGGAATAGCTCACGAATATGACTTCAGCCGGCATAATTTGAGAGAATTTGATTGGATTAATGATTTTATTTTTCTTCTTAATGGTTTTAAAAGTAACGAAAAAATTGGTTCAGTCAACTATGTCATAAGTCTTCCTGAATATCTCATCGGCACAAGGATAGAGTTCACCATTTACCCCCTTAATGAGCCAATCGCCTTTCTTTCCACTCATAAGCCCTTCCATGGTCTCAACCTCGAAGGGTTCATTCATTCGAAAGCAATCTATCGGGATCGGTTTTTTTATCGCCTTGCGAAACTCCAATTCAGGTGTTTCAAACTGTTTAAACCTTTTCATATTAACTCAGGAAAGTCTGATTTAGGAATCTTAAAAACTCGTCTGTTTCCTGTTGGATGGGATCCGATTTGGTAAATCCGCCTTTCATCCATGCCTGGTATCCGATGTGGGCATTGGTGTAAATCGATAGCTTTTGCCTGATATTCGCCAGGGCAGCTGCTCTTAAATAATATTTTTTGGCTTCATCAAATTCATGGAAATAGACGTAGCATTCACCCAGGGTAGCGAGCTTCCAAAGATTGTCCTCCTCAGTCTCTGCCGAAGCCTTGGCAATTTGTGCATATTCCACACATTTTTGAGAATCGTTATTTGTTACTAAATGCAGGAAAGCAAGGTTTATAGCCTGATAATATATCTGCCCATGATCACCTCTATCAGTCGCGATTTTCAGGGCTTTATCATAATAAGAAATGGCTTTATCGGCGTCTGTCCGGTTGAACGTCTTCAGGTATGAGCGTTTATACCTTCCGCCCAATATTCCCATCAGGTCGGTATTTCCTTTAGCAACAGGATGGCTTTCTAAAATCTCAACTGCTTCTTCACCCTTATCCATGCCTTCAAGTGCAAAGATCAATTGTCTGAGTCCGTTAGCATCCAGTTCATCTTTGCGCGGCAAGAGGCTCTTTATCACGGCATCATATTTTCCCAAGGCCAGATTGATTTCTTCCTTATCCGTGAATTGATTGAAGAATCCATATTCAACCAGAGTTGAGAGGATCAAATTATAACAATCATCGTCCTCATTATCAGGTTTTACCATCCGTAAATGGTCCCCGTCCACCATTTCGCATACACTTTCGTCGAAGTCCGCAAAACAGGATTCCATTTCAACATACTGATCATCAAGTGCTGCAGCAACCTTTAGTTTGAATGGGGGAGTCTTACCAAACTTATCGTTCCAGTCTGCCCTCAGCTTGGTTATGAATTCACCATCGCTGCTCATCTCAGCATACTTGTTGTTCCATTCTTTTTTTATGAGTTCACTATCCAGTCCGTTACTCGGAGTTCCGAGAAGAACAAGATGGCATATCTTATTCAACTGATCAGTTTTCAAATTCAAAATCGCACGCTGAGCTACAAGGCCACCCAGGCTATGAGCAATAATCGCGATCCTGTCGTATTTTTTGAACTTGTATTTAATACAGGATTCGAGATACATGGCGATCTTCTTGATATCAAGACTGGCTGCCCAAATATCTTTCCCCAGCTCAGGTTTAATTTGAGGGGAATAACCGATCGGTTTTAAATCCCAACCGTCCATCCTGGGATCATTCATCAGCAGCTCGGGAATTTTTCCGAAGGTGTCTGTAGATTCTCCGGAGAATCCATGGATAAATAAAACCAGGTTATTGGCGTTCTCAGTTTCCCTGAAAGATGTCACTTCTTTTTTAACTGACGCTTCTCCAGGATCCTTTGATGCTTGTGCTGGATCTGCCACGGTTGGTGAACTCTCCGGAACCGGTGAGGGCAGGATTTTCGAACGTTTACTTTCAGGTATATAGCTCAATGGGAAATTATCATAGAGCTTCAGGTTCATAAAAGGATTTTGTTTAGGCTGCACTTTAGGGACCTTGGCGAAGATGTGGTTTACTGCATCCGTTAGCCTTACGTATTCATCTTCGAAGAATCTTTTGTGGTCGGCTTTTAAAGCTTCGATAAAGCACTTGGTGAAAAGACTGTTGATATCCCCTTCCATGATCCAGGACAATTCCTCATCACGGCAGGAGGACATGATGGTCACGGTTTGATGATTATGCCCTAAATTATCGACCAGGCCTTCAGGATTTTCATCGGCTGAAGACGATTGAAGGCTACTGTCTGAAGAGGCTTGATTTTGTTGGCTGGTCATCCCGGCTGCATGGCAGCAATCCATCAGAATAACAAGTCGTTTTGCTTTCATCTTTGCAATCTTGTCCCTAAAATCCACAGAGTCTATATAGACCTGATTTTCAGAATTATGGTCGTTTGGCTGGAGCCAATAGATGATTTTATCTTCCTTCCAGGGTGTCCGGCCACCATGACCTGAATAGAAAATCAATACGGAAGAATCATCGTTCGTCATTTCGATCAACTTATCAAGCCCTTCTAAAATACCTTTCTTGGTGGCCTTTTCCTCAGTTAGCAGGACGATGTTTTCTTCCTTGTACCCGCATAAAGTTTTATCAGCCAATACATTATATATGGCTGTGGCATCGGTTACGGATGCTTTCAGATCTGCGCCGATACCAATTAGCAGCGCATATGCATTATCAAGAGTTGTCATTAATGGGTAATTTTACAGATTTAAGTTTGAAATCAAAGATCGAATAGAGTTTACCTGGCCCTGACCAATCTCTCTTGGAGCCAGATTGATCAATTCTATCAATTCCCTGAAAGCCTGCTCTTTCTGTATCGTAATTCCACCAACTTTTTTCAGTTCACTGGCAATTGCGGTAGCAGTACTGTTCTCGGTTTTAAGATTGAGATCCTTTGCCTTGCTTATTATTTTTCCGTTCAGTATATCCCTGAGTTCCTGTAGTTGTTCGTAAGGTGTTCCTCCACCACTTCCTTCCACAAAAATTTGCCCACCCGATTTAGCCAGGCCTTTGGGAGCCTCGAGAGCAGGAAGCGATTGCAATTTATCCAGTTTTGCGCTGAAACTGGCCTCAAGCCCGCTGGTTGTTGCTTTTAGAGAATCTAAGCTTGAAATCTTTTGAGCCAGGTTTTTCCTGAACATGGCCAAACATATGATTATGGTTAATGGCCAGAAGAGGGCCGTGATCAAATCAAATACCTGCTGCCATGTAGGGCCGTTCTCAATAATCAATTTTAAAAAATCTTTCATTACTGTAAATTTAATGCCAAGCGGTCATGATGGTATTGAAAACGGGGCTTTCAAAGCAATCTATCAGATGTGGATCGTTTTGAAATGTTGTTGGATAGTATTTCTTTCCTTTGAGAACAGATTTTTGCAATTCTCTTAGTGCATCATCGGTTCGATTCAACGCAGAGTAATATCTTGCCAAGGCATATTCTATCTCTCCATAATTGAAATCGGCAGGGGTATTCCGCAAATCCACGATAATAGACTCGGCTTCATCATCTTTTCCATTCTTGTGTAATGAAATGGCCAACATACTCATATTAATTTGAGAATCGTCCTGGGAATAGAGTTTCTGATATTCCTTTTCCGAATT
>JBFKFP010000191.1:0-4927 GCA_041618535.1 Flavobacteriaceae bacterium | reverse complement strand
GAAAAGATTATTTTCAATTTTTGCCATTGCTAGTCTTTTGGCATTTGCACCTGTTAACGCATACACCAATGCGAACACGATTTCGTTTGAAAGCACTGTGATCAGTGTTGCTCAAGAAGATGCCGCAGATGATGCAGCAGAATCACTGGGATTCCACCAGGAATTGAAGAAACGATTCATCGAAGGAGGACCAGGATTCATGGGAATTGTATTATTATGTTTGATTCTTGGTTTGGCTATCGCCATCGAAAGAATCATTTTCTTGAATTTATCAACTACCAACTCTAAGAAATTAGTCCAGGAAGTAGAGGATGCACTCTCATCTGGCGGTGTTGAAGCCGCAAAAGAAGTTTGCAGAAACACCAAAGGGCCTGTTGCTTCCATTTTCTATCAAGGTTTAGACCGTACAGACGAAGGACTAGAGCAAGCTGAAAAAGCCGTTGTGGCTTACGGTGGTGTTCAAATGGGTCAACTGGAGAAAAATGTTTCCTGGATTTCACTGTTTATCGCTCTTGCACCAATGCTTGGGTTCATGGGAACGGTAATCGGTATGATTACAGCATTCGATAAGATCGAGGCTGCGGGTGATATGCAACCATCTCTTGTTGCTGGAGGTATCAAGGTAGCACTTCTTACCACTGTATTCGGTTTGATCGTTGCGATCATACTTCAGATTTTTTACAATTACATTATCGCTAAAATAGACGCTATCGTGAATGATATGGAAGATGCTTCAATATCGTTGATGGATATACTTGTTCGAAATAAGCAGAAATAATTTAAAACCAGGTACATTATGAATTTTCACAAGATCATACGCATAGTAGCTGGTTTGCTCGGATTGGCCGGTATCGCTTTTCTGGTGATGCTGATTTCTAAGGGTGACGAAGCTATCAAGTCGGCGGCAGCTGCCGGAGATACGTCAACCGTTGATCCGATGGCTTTTGTGGCATACATTACATTAGCCTTGATTCTGTTTTTCGTGTTGTTTTTCGTGTTGAAAGCACTCTTTACGAATACTGCAACCCTGAAAAAAACGTTAGTCAATGTAGGGGCCTTTATAGCGCTCTTCCTTGTCGCTTACTTTGTCTTTGCAAGTGGTGTTGAAACACCGATGCGGGATGGTGAGGTACTAAGCGCAGGTGGTTCCAAAATGGTTGGCGCAGGGCTTTACCTATTTTATTTCCTAATCGTCATTGCGGCTGTACTTATGGTACTTTCGGGCGCGGGGAAATATATAAAACGTTAATATTATGGCAAAACGATCAGCACCTGAAGTGAATGCGGGCTCAATGGCCGACATTGCCTTCTTACTGTTAATTTTCTTCCTGGTGACAACGACCATAGAGAAAGATTCGGGTATCAACCGGAAACTTCCGCCTATGGAAGAGTCTGAAGAAGATGTGATCATCAAACAGAAGAATATCTTTACAGTATTGCTAAATGGTAAGGATCAATTGCTGGTTGAGGATGACCTGATGGAAGTCAAAAACTTAAGGAAAGCTGCAATGGAGTTTTTGGACAATAACGGGGACGGCAGCTGCGACTTTTGTCGGGGCAAGAGAAACCCAAGTTCATCAGACAATCCTGACAAGGCGATTATCTCCTTAAAGAATGAACGCGAAACATCATATGCGGCCTATATTGCAGTTCAAAACGAGCTGGTAGGTGCATATAATGATTTAAGAAACAGACGAGCTCTTGAACTAGGTCCTAAAAGAGGATTTCCAGATATGAATTTTGTAGAAATGCAGGAAAATTATAAAGATGTTCGCTATGCCGGAAACAAAACTAAGTTGAAGGAACTGATCGACCAGATTAAGGTCGAGTTTCCAATGAAGTTGTCGGAAGTCCAATAAGTTAAATCTTAGAAAGAATTATGTCAAAATTTAAAAAGAAAAAAAGCGGAGATTTACCTGCCATATCAACGGCTTCCCTTCCTGATATCGTATTCATGTTACTGTTCTTTTTTATGGTGGCGACGGTGATGCGGGAGAATACGCTGATGATCCAGAATACCCTTCCGGTTGCTGACCAGATTGAAAAACTCGACAAGAAGAATCCTATTAGTTACATCTATGCGGGAAAACCTAGTAAGGGTTATGAGAAGTTCGGAACCGAGGCCAGGCTTCAGCTGAATGATAAATTCGCTGCGGTGAATGAAATCACAGCTTTTGTGAATGCTGAACGTGCCGCCTTGCGTGAAGAGCTTATTCCCTTTCTGACTATTTCCCTAAAAGTTGACAAGGATGCCAATATGGGAATAGTAGGTGACATCAAACAGGAACTGAGAAAGGTAAACGCATTGAAGATCAATTATACCACTGGTAAAGGTGATGCGTTAACCAATATGAACTAAATAATCTTTATTTGTTGAAATATCAAGGCATCCTTTATAAGGGTGCCTTTTTTAATTAATTCCAAGTGACAGAACTATTTATCATCTTCTTCAGAATGCGGGCCTTTCGAATATTATTCATCTTTCTCCTCCCATGGCTCGCGACAGGTCAGGATGATCGTCCTGAAGAAAGGATGCCCGATTCCCTTTACAGGGAAGACCAGTTCTATCTTGGAGTGACATACGATGTGCTGGGCAATGCACCATCCCAAATAGCTCAGACAGGGTTTTCCAGTGGTTTCCATTTGGGCTTTATCCGTGATTTCCCATTAAATAAAAAAAGGAATGTAGCCATCGGCCTTGGCCTTGGCCTTTCGTCCCATTCCATCAATCATAACCTCCAGATTACCAAAGATGGATCGGGGAATTATTCCTATTCAATAGCTGATGACGGAAGCTTCACCAAGAATAAATTCGCCATGCAGTTAATCGAGATGCCCATTGAATTCAGGTGGCGGAACTCATCTCCTGTGAACTACAAGTTCTGGCGAATATATGCGGGGATTAAACTTGGGTACCTGCTTTCGAATTCATATCGATACCAGGGCGAACCAAAAGATTACAGACTTAAGCAGATAGAGGACTTCAACGACCTTGAATATGGACTTACATTAAGTGTAGGTTATGATAAATTCAATATGCACATCAATTATACCCTCAATAATATTTTTAAGGAAAATGCCCGACTTGATGGTGCATCTATCGATATGAACATAATTAAGATCGGTTTGATGCTCTACATCCTATAGCCAGTAATTCAAACCGATAATCTGAGGGATCATTCCAATGATCAATCCAACCACCAGTTCAATGGTATTATGAGCTCTCAGGTGTAATCTGGAGGTAGCCACCGCACCTGCAATCAGAAAGATCATCGCTATGGATCCTATGATGTTGATATGAAAATGGATTCCGAGGGCTATAAAGAACATCAAAACCCCACCTACGCCAATCATATGGATGCTGGCCTTAAATTTGAAAATAGCCAGTACCAGACATGAAATTGATGAGCCGAGAACACCCACCATGAAATAATAAGGTTCAACCAGTTCATTGGCCGGAAGAACCCGGTTCAGTACCAGCAGAATTATCATGCAGTACAAACCCAGGGGAATCAACCGCTCTTTAATGGAACCCAAATGAACCGAACTGATTCTTTTCATGGATTTCAGAAGGAAGAACAACATAATGGGCAATAAAATGGTAAGAAGAATAAGGGCGAATAACTTAGCCTTGATGATGGGTGGTGGAATAAAACGAGGTGATTTGGAAAAATAGAACATCACACCCACCAGAGGCATGATCAAAGGATGGAAGACGTAAGATATACTTCTGAGAATGAAATCCACTTTAAATCTGTTTACGCAGCCTGGCAACCGGAATGTCGAGTTGTTCCCTGTATTTAGCGACCGTCCTCCTTGCTATTGGATATCCCTTTTCTTTCAGGATCTTAGCCAGTTTTTCATCGGTTAGAGGTTTGCGTTTGTCTTCTTCTTCTATGACCGTTTCCAGGATCTTTTTGATTTCCCTGGTGGAAACATCTTCCCCTTCGGTGTTTTTCATAGACTCACTGAAGAACTCCTTGATCAGTTTGGTTCCATATGGGGTATCGACATACTTGCTGTTGGCTACCCTTGATACAGTCGAAACATCCATATTTATTTCATCAGCTATGTCCTTCAAGATCATTGGCTTGAGCTTTCGTTCATCCCCCGTAAGAAAGTACTCCTTCTGGTAATGCATGATAGCGCTCATTGTGACAAACAAGGTTTGCTGCCTCTGCTTGATGGCCTCGATAAACCATTTGGCAGCATCCAGCTTCTGCTTGATGAAAAGAACAGCGTCTTTTTGTGATTTCGATTTTTCCTTTGAAGCTTTGTAACCTTTTAGCATGTCGGAGTATTCGCGTGACACATGCAAATCAGGGGCGTTGCGTCCATTCAGGGTCAGCTCCAGCTCACCGTCAACTATGCGGATCGTAAAGTCCGGGACAACGTGTTCCACCATCCTGTTATTCCCCGAATAAGAACTCCCTGGTTTAGGGTTCAGACGTTCAATTTCATGTATGGCCTCTTTGAGTTCCTCTTCAGTAATATTGAATTTCTGAATCAGCTTATCAAAATGCTTCTTAGTAAATTGTTCAAAGGCCTTTTCAATTATGGAAATAGACAATTCAGTGACCTCATTCTTCGGTTTCCTTTCCAGTTGAATCAAAAGGCATTCCTGGAGATCACGTGAACCTACTCCGGCGGGATCCAATTCCTGAACTACCCTAAGCACCTCAGCTATTTTTTCTTCGGAGGTATAAACGTTCTGAGTGAAAGCCAGGTCATCCAGGATATCACTTGTTGATCTACGTATATATCCCGATTCATCAACACTCCCTACCAAGAACTCAGCAATCTGATGCGATTCCTCGTCGAGCCTGAAGGTATTCAGCTGGTCCAGTAAATATTGTGTAAATGATGTGCCGGCCGCGTAAGGAACGCTCTTTTCCTCATCATCAGAACTGTAGTTGCTTGACTGGGT
>JBFKFP010000190.1:0-4933 GCA_041618535.1 Flavobacteriaceae bacterium | reverse complement strand
ACATCTGCTGTACATTGTACGTTCAAGGTAGCAGGATTTGTTGCCGTGGGCAGGGTAGTATCGTCTATCTCAATGATCTGAGTGGCCGAGGCCGTATAACCGCATTCATCCAGGACATCAAAGGTCCGGGTTATACTGATAGGGCATGTGCCAGACATGCTGTCTACATAGGTAAATGACACAAGGTTACTGGTCAGAACAAGTGTTCCGCCTGCTGCATTGAATTGTGCCTCGGTAATATTTACCGGAACATCGCTGTATGGGAGGTCCGGGATATCGGCCAGGCCGCAACCCTCTATGTTAAGGTTTGGCGGCGGATAGATCTCCGGCGGTAAATAGGGATCAAAGCTGACGATTTCAAATTGATAGAAATCACTGTTAATACTGTCGTAAACGGTTAAGGTCACTGTATATGGGCCGGTAGAGGCATAAGTATGGATCGGGTTTTCCTCAGTGCTGGTTGTTCCGTCACCGAAGTCCCATAAAAAGGTGTATGGTGGTTCTCCACCGGTTGCCATTGCGAAAAATTCAAGAGTGAACGGACTAAGGCAGCTCGGGAAGAACTGGAAATTGGCGATCAGGGGGGCTTCAACAATAATTGAGGTCTCCTGATAACATTTAGAATTACTGCATCCGCATGGTGTGTTAGGGTTAGGACGCCAGGACATATAGAAGTCCTGGAGTATTATCTCAGCACCGCAGTCCCAGGAAAACTGGTAAACATCAAGGGTTACATTCGTTGGTATGGGCTGGCCTTCATAGAAACATTCATCAACGGTCCCAACAAATACCCCGTCAGCATAGATATTGAAGTGCAGGTACAAGGTGTATCGTGGTGCCGCTGAGTTGGCTACAAAATTTGCCCACAGGTGAGCATCAACAACATCGCCGGGATCGCAATAGCCCGCGTTAAAAGCTACTCCGTTTGCATCTCCGAGGTAAAACGAATCCAATGAGTAATCATTTGCAGTACAAGAAGAATTCTCACAGACTACAGTCTGCCCGCTGAGGGAGGCAACACCCAGAAAAAATAGCAAGGTAAGTAGGTAAAAAGTAGTTTTATTCCTCATTCGCTAATGTTAGATTTGGGTCTAAATTCTATTGGTTTTTCAACCATATTTCAAGTGCTCTATCAATTCATCTCAGAGTTAGTAACACTTAAATTCGGTCGAAATATATAAAAAATTCCATAAAAACAACATTTTTTCCGATAAAATGCATAATAAAGTAGGAAAAATTATACAAATAAATGTTTAATTCGACGAAAATTGCTCTTTTCCGTCAGGATTTTTTAAAATACATTTGTGCATATGCTCAACATTCGGAAATTCGCTGCTATCGATATCGGATCTAATGCCGTCAGGTTGTTGGTTGCCAATATCCTAGAGCAGGAGGGAAAGCAAACCTTATTCCGAAAAAGTTCGCTGGTGCGCGTTCCTATTCGCCTAGGAGAGGATGTTTTTGCAAATCATTTGGTCACCGGGCATAATATCATAAGGCTTAAAGAGGCCATGCTCGCATTCCGGCTCTTGATGAAAACCCACGGGGTGGAGTATTATAAGGCCTGTGCTACCTCAGCCGTAAGGGAATCCTCGAATTCGGAGCAGATTCAGAGAGATGTGCTTGAATTCTCCGGGATACATATCGATATTATCGATGGCGAGGAGGAGGCTACAATTATTGCAGCCACTGATATCTCTGCCTATATAGATGAGAATAAGACCTATCTCTACGTAGATGTTGGAGGCGGAAGCACTGAATTCTCCATAATTCACAGAGGAGAAAAAAAACTCTCCAGGTCTTTCAAAATCGGCACGGTCAGATTATTGAACGGCCAGGTTGATCAGTCTGCCTGGAAGGAAGCCCAGGAGTGGATAGAAACTGTCACTTCCGATTATGATCAGATTTCAGTGATCGGAACAGGAGGGAACATCAACAAGATCTTTAAGTTGTCTGGTAAACCGATGGGTGAGCCTCTAACTTATTTTTACCTTACATCCTTTTATGAGAATCTGGTCCGTTATTCATTCGAGGAGCGCATCATTGAGTTAAATTTGAACATCGACAGGGCTGATGTTATCATTCATGCGGCAAGAATCTACCTTTCGGCCATGAAATTCAGCAGGGCAAAACATATATATGTGCCTAAAATAGGACTGTCTGACGGTATTATAAAAAGTTTATATTTCGGGACCATCGCGGGCCACAAAGTATTATAGGAAGACCTTAACCGTGGATGGTTTCTTTAGTTCCGAGGTCCTTCATGATTTCTGCCTCAAATTTTAAAAGATCCTGCCATTTTTTGTCCACTTCCTCCCGTTGGCCATATTTCCTGGCAAATTTCAGGAACATGGTGTAATGGTTAGCTTCACTCACCATCAGTTTTCGGTAGAATTCAGCCAGTTCTTTATCTTCGAGTTCCTCAGAGAGCAATCGGAAACGCTCACAGCTGCGTGCTTCGATAAGTGCGGCGTATAACAGCCTGTGAACCAGATGAGTTTCCCGACTGCCTCCTTTCGGGAAAAAGCTCTTCAGTCTGTTTACATAATCATCTTTGCGTTCCCGGCCCAGGACCCATCCACGTTCAATGATCCTGTCGTGGACCATTTTAAAATGACTGATCTCCTCTTTTACAAGTACCGTCATTTCTTTTACAAGCTCGGTTTTCTCAGGAAAGCTGACGATCAGCGATATGGCTGTGCTCGCTGCCTTTTGTTCACAATAGGCGTGATCTGTCAAAATCTCTTCTATGTTTTTCTCTACTATATTCACCCAACGGGGGTCTGTGGGAAGTTTTAAGCCAAGCATAGTTTAAATATCCAGGTCAAATGTTTTTTTCAATAAATCAAGATGCTCATTTTTTTCCCTGAGTTTCTGGTATTTCTCCTCGGGAGTGTAAGCATATTTCTTTTCCATGGTCTCATTCACGCTAATTTCCAGATCTATTTGAAAATTGTTGAGTTTTTTACGGATCTGCTGAAGGAGTTGTGACTTGTGCCGTTCCAATTCCACCTTGTTGGTCGCATTGGGAAATTCCAGCTTAACGGTGGTTCCCTGCAATTTAGGCTCGTCGATGCGGAGAATTGAGGCCATATTGTATTTGCCTTTCTTCTCGATCTTGTCGATATATCCATTCCAGGCCTCTCTTAATTCATCTTCGGAAAACGGATCGGATGGCAATTCATCTTCTGAGAGGACAACCTCCATTTGCCTGATCTTATGCTCTTTTTTCTTCTGAATACTCGAAAGGCTCAGCCCTGAACTTCGACGCTTCGCCTTCATCATTATCTCCGGCCTTTTTTCCGCAAGTTTCTCAGCTATCTCAACCGATTTCCCCGTCCTCAACTTCTCGTTCTCATTCTTTTCCCCTTCTGAGGCGATAGATTCAGAACGAGCTTCAGGCAATTGAACATTTTCATCTGTGACTTCAGGCCTGGAGACCCTGACAGGTTTTATTCCCTTTTTCCTGAAATAGGATGCAGGTATTATGAAGGGATTAGGATTTTTTTTTTCGACCATAAAGGGCAGCGAAGCGAGTTGCATCAGGCATAACTCAACCAACAGACGTTGATTCTTACTGCTCTTATACCGGATATCGCATTCATTGGCCAGTTCAATACCTTTAAGAAGAAAATCCATATCGGTCTTTTCAGACTGCTGTCGGTATTTTTCCTTGGTGTCATCGCCTACCTCAAGAAGCTCGATGGTTTCTGGGGTTTTGCAAACCATCAGATCGCGGAAATGTGATGCCAGCCCGATGATGTAATGATGCCCCTCAAATCCTTTTGCCAGGATAGAATTGAAAAGCAGCATCAATTCCGGTATCTTTCCTTCTAGGATAAGATCAGTGCTCTCAAAGAAGGTTTCATAATCGAGGACATTAAGGTTTTCTGTTACAGCCTGCCGCGTCAGTTGTTTGCCCGAGAAACTGACTACCCGGTCAAAAATTGAAAGCGCATCACGCATGGCGCCATCGGCCTTTTGAGCGATGATGTGAAGGGCATCGTCCTCAGCTTCTACTCCCTGCTGATCAGCAATATACTTAAGGTATTCCTTGGTGTCTTTTACCGTAATCCTTTTAAAATCAAAGATCTGACATCTCGACAAGATGGTAGGGATGATCTTGTGTTTCTCTGTTGTGGCAAGGATAAAGATGCAATGCCTGGGTGGTTCTTCAAGTGTCTTCAAAAAAGCATTGAATGCTGATTGGGAGAGCATATGGACCTCATCTATGATGTACACCTTATATTTCCCCACCTGAGGCGGTATCCTAACCTGATCGGTCAGGTTCCTGATATCATCAACGGAATTGTTGGAGGCTGCATCCAGCTCAAAGATATTGAAAGCAAAATCCTCGTCGGAAGGGCCATTTCCATCCTGGTTGATCATTTTGGCGAGTATCCTTGCACAGGTGGTTTTCCCTACACCGCGCGGACCAGTAAAAAGCAGGGCCTGGGCCAGATGATTGTTCTCTATGGCATTGGTCAAGGTATTGGTTATGGCCTCCTGGCCAACCACGTCCTTAAATGTCTGCGGCCTGTATTTTCTTGCCGATACGATGAAATGCTCCATAGAAAAGCGGTTAACAACAAAGTTAAAAATTCAGGATAAAAATCGGAATTAGCAATCATTTAAATAGGATGAGTTATTAACAAATGGGGATAAATTTCTCAGGCCAGCATATCGCCTTCCGACAATTTGTTCCTTTAATTGACTTCGGCATGAACATTGTCGTATTTTTGCAATGAAGTTGGTCGCCTTATCGCTGTTCAGTCCGCTGAATTGAGGAAAGTCCGAACACCATAGCGCAGCATAGTGGTTAACAGCCACCGGTCGGGAGATCAGGACAAGTGCAACAGAAAGAATGTACAGGTTAAGCTGTAGTGAAATCAGGTAAACTCTATGTGGTGCAATGCCATGTAAACCATCGTTT
>JBFKFP010000189.1:0-4958 GCA_041618535.1 Flavobacteriaceae bacterium | reverse complement strand
TGAATAAACCCGAATACATTGATCACCGGAATGCAGATCACCGTTCCTTTGCTGGGTTTATTGATGCCTTTGGCTATTATCTGTCTTACGATTTCCACTCCGTTCACCTCGTCACCGTGAATTCCGGCGGTAATAAGAACCGTGGGGCCGGGATTCTTTGAGCGCTCGACCAATACCGGCACGTCAATATTGCTTTGAGTATGTAATTTGGCAATATTAAAACTGACCTCCTTGCTTTCACCCTGTGCAATGGTTTCTCCCAGTATAATCATTTCATCGGTCTCCTTCATAATCTATCTGTTTCGTTCAATAAAGGTTATGATGGCTCTTGCAATATTCTTTTTTGTAACGGTTTCAATGCCTTCCAATCCAGGGGTGGAATTCACTTCCAGCAGCAATGGACCGCGCCTTGACTGTAACATATCAACTCCGCATACAGGAAGTTTCAGGGCCCTTGCCGCCTTGATGGCTAATTTTAGCTCAGGCTCTGTCAATCTTATCAAATCGGCAGATCCGCCTCGATGAAGGTTAGACCTGAATTCTCCCTCCCGACCTTGCCTCTTCATCGCGCCTACCACCTGCCCGTCCACGATTAAGGCCCTGAGATCGCAGCCACTTGCCTCGGCAATATATTCCTGGACCAGTGCCCTGGCCTGCAGGCCATTAAAGGCCTCAAGCACCGATTCAGCTGCATTTTTAGTTTCAGCCAGGACAACACCAAGCCCCTGTGTACCCTCCAAAAGTTTGATTATTACAGGTGTGCCGCCTACTCTTTCGATAACCTCTTCCACATCCCTGGAATAATTTGTGAAAACGGTCTTGGGCATACCGATTCCGACTTTTGAAAGCCTCTGGAAGCTCCTCAATTTGTCTCGCGAACGAATGATGGCGTCTGAAGTCACTGTTGTGAACACATTCATCATTTCGAACTGACGGACAACCGCGCAGCCATAAAATGTAACTGAAGCTCCAATCCTGGGAATGACCGCATCTACATAATCCAGGAGTCTGTCTTTATAGTAAATAGATGGTTTTTCCCGTTCGATGATCAGGTCGCATTTAAGAGGATCTATCACTTCCATTCTGTGATTTCTTTCCTCTCCCTCATCCACTAAACGCCTGGTTGAGTATAAATTTGAATTCCGGGATAAGACAACAATATTCATGGTAAATCAGGCTTGGCCTGACGCAATATACTAAAAAAGCATCTCGATTTTTAATACTACCTGAATTAGTATACCTTTGGATATATGAGCGATACAGCCCTGGACATAAAGCTTAAAGTACTGCCTGATGCCCCCGGAGTTTATCAGTTTTTTGACTCTGAAAACCAGATCATTTATGTTGGAAAAGCGAAGAACTTGAAGAAGAGGGTAAGTTCTTATTTCACTAAAGTCCATGATGACGGAAAGACCAGGGTAATGGTAAGGAAAATTTCCGAAATCAAACACATAGTTGTGTCCACTGAAACCGATGCCCTGTTACTTGAGAATAATCTTATCAAGAAATACCAGCCCCGTTATAATGTACTGCTGAAAGATGATAAGTCCTATCCATGGATCTGTATAAAGAAGGAGCGTTTCCCCAGGGTCTTTCAAACCCGAAAATTCATTAAAGACGGCAGTGAATATTATGGGCCTTACACCAATGTCAAGACTGTTCAGACCCTGCTTGAGCTTATCAGGGGATTATACCCCCTCAGAACCTGTAATTACGATTTATCGGCAGAAAAGATCGAGGCGGGAAAATATAAGGTATGCCTGGAGTATCACCTGGGAAATTGCAAAGGTGCTTGCGAAGGACACGAAACCGAGGAGGAGTATGACGAGAGCATTAAGGCTATTAGGCAAATCATAAAAGGAAATTTTAAAGATTCACTTGGCCGTTTTAAGAGCCAGATGCGGAAAATGGCCAAAGAAATGAAGTTTGAGGAGGCCCAGAAGGTCAAGGAGAAGATCGTGATTCTGGAGAACTACCAGGCCAAATCAACTATTGTGAATCCCAGGATAAGCAATGTAGACGTTTTTTCCATAGTGAGTGATGAGACGGCAGCCTATATCAATTTCCTGCAGCTATCATTCGGATCTATCATTCGTTCTCATACCATGGAGTTGAAAAAGAAACTCCAGGAATCTGATAAGGAATTACTCGAGTTGGCGATCACAGAGATCTGGCAGCGATTTAATTCGAATTCCAAAGAGATATTTGCTCCCTTCAAAGTAGATCTCGGGGAGGATATCAAGGTCACCGTTCCTAAGTTAGGGGACAAAAAACGCATCCTTGACCTTTCTGAGCGGAATGCCAAATATTTCAGGCTGGAGCAATTGAAACAGATCAAAATCGTTGATCCGGACCGACATGCCAACCGGATAATGGCCCAGATGAAAGCCGACCTCAGGTTGAATGAGGAACCCAGGCATATAGAGTGTTTCGACAATTCCAATATCCAGGGAAGTAATCCCGTAGCCGCTTGCGTGGTCTTTAAAGACGGTAAACCGAGTAAAAAGGATTACAGGCATTTTAATATTAAGACCGTTGACGGACCTGATGATTATTCGTCCATGGAAGAGGTGGTTTATCGAAGGTATAAGCGTCTTTTGGACGAAGATCAGGACCTGCCGCAATTGATTGTTATCGATGGAGGCAAAGGCCAGCTTTCCTCTGCTATGAAAAGCCTCGAAAGACTGAACCTGAGAGGTAAGATCGCGATAGTTGGCATTGCAAAACGGCTTGAGGAACTTTACTATCCTGATGATCCCATTCCTTTGTACCTCGACAAGAAGAGCGAAACGCTAAAGGTCATCCAACAGTTGAGAAATGAGGCCCACCGCTTCGGGATTGAGCATCACAGGAATAAAAGGAGCAAGAGTGCGTTAAATACTGAACTGGAGACCATTCCGGGAATTGGTGAAAAGACAGTGGTTGAACTGCTTAAGCATTTCAAATCGGCAAGACGGGTCTCCTATGCGAAGATCGATGAACTAGAGGAGGTTATCGGACAATCAAAAGCAAAAAAAATATATAAATATTATCATGATTAACCAGCCATGAGAGTTCTAATCACTTTGTTGTTATGCCTGTTCATGCTTTCTGTGCAGTCTCAGGTGCCTGATATACCCAGGGTGGGACTGGTTCTTAGCGGTGGAGGGGCCAAGGGCTTTGCTCACATTGGTGTGTTGAAGGTCATAGACAGCATAGGATTGAAGGTAGATTATGTGGCAGGTACTAGTATGGGAGCCGTTATCGGCGCGCTTTATTCATCGGGATATTCAGGGAAACAATTGGATTCACTGTTTAGTGTCATCGATTTTGATACGCTTATCGGTGACGAGATTCCAAGGGCCTCCAAATCGTTCTTTGAAAGACTGAACCGTGAAAGATATGCTATTTCACTTCCCTTCGATGATTTTAAGATCCAGTTGCCATCCGCGATCTCAAGAGGGCAGAATGTTTTTAACCTCCTTTCAAGACTTACGCTTCACGTTAGCGGGATAGATAATTTTGAGAATCTTCCCATCCCGTTTTTCTGCGTTGCAACAAATATTGAAACAGGTCAGGGTGTTATCTTAGACCGCGGGAGTTTGCCACAGGCGATAGAGGCGAGTGGCGCCTTTCCATCCCTTTTTCAACCTGTTGAGATAAATGGCCAATTGCTGATAGACGGTGGAGTGGTGAATAATTACCCTGTTGATGAATTGCGAGCAAAAGGGATGGATATCATAGTTGGAGTGGATGTTCAAGATGACCTTGCTGACAGAACCGAGTTGGACTCTGCACCTGGTATTCTTATGCAGATCAATAACTTCAGAACCATTAAGGCCATGGAGGAGAAATTGAAGAAGACAGATATATATATCAAACCGGACATCAAGGATTTTAGTGTCATATCGTTCAGCCAGGGCAGGAGAATCATCGAAAATGGCAAGAAAGCGGCCGAGGGACATTTGATAAAACTGGCAGAATTAACTGCAAGGCAGGAGATGAAATTGCAGCCTCGTGCTCCCGTTACGATAGCAGACAGCCTCAAAATCAATCAGATAATTATTGATGAAGACGCCAATTATCCAAGATCGTATATCTTAGGGAAATTAAAATTCAAACAGAAGGAGAAAACGAGTTATCAGAGATTTGAAAAAGGAATGAATAACCTGGTGGCCACGGGTAATTTCAAAAGCCTGCTTTACGATTTTCAACCGGAAGGAGATGGATATAACCTTACAACCTACCTGAAGCAGAGCGAAAAATCAACATTTATAAAACTTGCGGTTCATTATGACGATCTATACAAGAGTGCAGCTCTGATCAACTTTACCAAAAAAAGGCTTCTCTTTAGCAACGATGTGCTCTCAATGGATTTTATCCTCGGCGATAATGTCCGCTATAATTTTGATTACTTTCTCGACAAGGGATTTTACTGGAGCATAGGGGTTAAATCACGGTATAACGAATTTCACAAAAATATAAACGCGGCATTGATTTTCAGCCAGGAGCAGATAGATCTTAACGGGCTGAACAAGATCGATATAGAACTGAGCGACTGGACAAATCAGTTTTTCCTTCAGACCCTTTTCAGGAGAGATTTTGCTTTGTCTGTTGGCCTGGAGCACAAGTTTCTTAATATTAAGTCGGAAACCGTGGTTGAAGGGGAGGACACAGAGACCACTTTTGAAAACTCCGATTTCATCAGTACGTTCGGATCATTGAAGTTTGATACGTTTAATAACAAGTATTTTCCTGAGAAGGGGTTCCTTTTCGATGGGATGTTCCACTGGTACCTGTCATCTTCAGACTTTAACGACAATTTCGAACCTTTCTCAATTTCACGTGCGAATATTGCATATGCCTTTACCCCTATACCAAAATTTTCTGTCACCATCGGTTCCGAGGGAGGATTTAAAATTGGTGACGACTCCAATAACTCCCTGAATTTCGCTCTAGGGGGCTATGGCAATCAGCTC
>JBFKFP010000188.1:0-5050 GCA_041618535.1 Flavobacteriaceae bacterium | reverse complement strand
CAAGATCCTTCAAAGTGGCAAATCTCTGCACCGCCTGGGCCTCGAGATCACCATAAGGCATCGGATGGCGAATAGCCACCACTTTTAAACCCTCCTCCATCAGAAGTTCAATGATTCGCCTTGACGTCTGACTTTTACCACATCCTGTTCGAGTAGCCCCAACGCTAATCAGGGGTTTATCGCTTTTAATCGCGGTTTCACGGTAACCGTGAAGTACGAATTTGGCACCCGCTTCGTTTACGATGGCACTTTTGTGCATTACATAATCATATGACACGTCACTGTAAGCGAAAACAACATCTTCAACCTTTAGTTCTTGAATCAGCCATTCAAGTTCACTTTCATCATAGATGGGAATACCATCCGGGTAGAGGGATCCCGCAAGAGAGGCGGGATATCTTCGGTTCAATATATTAGGGATCTGAGTTGCAGTAAATGCAACAACCTCAAAATTATTGTTATCTCTGTAAACCGTATTGAAGTTATGGAAATCCCGGCCGGCGGCTCCCATAATAAGTACGCGTCTTTTTGTCATCTTGTTCGGGGTTTTCATTTCGCTGTACGAATATAACCCAAGTATACCGCAGTAAATATGATTTATATCATGCTGAATTTTCATAATAATTAATTAAGCTCTGTGAAGAAGATGACCAAAATCATAAGATTAGTTAAGCCAGGAATCTAATTTTGTATTGGATAATATACCAAAGGAATATACCGGATAAGAGGAATTAATCAACTCCTCGTAAAAGCAAGTGGCCGGAGCGTATTATAATGATTTTAGCCTTATAACTATTGGCTTCCCGACGAACTAAGGCGCATCCGACCACCGCATGCGAAGTGCTGTTCTCAGTAGCATATTACACAATAGGAAAGATCAGGGTGTAAATTTCAAGAGCATCTACCTTACAAATTCAATTTCAACTAAACAATTGATCCTTTTTTTAAACAGGTAAGCTAAATTAAAATCAATCTTGGAAGAGGAACTGGATATTAACACAAAGAAGGTTTGTAGATAACTATATGAGACGAGCTATTAAAAAAGATAAATCATTAGTAATCAACATTATAACGCAAACATTTCAGAATAACCCTGGTGTTGTCTGGATGTTTTCAAAAAGTGGGAACAGAACAAAGAAGATCAGACGCCTTGCCGAATTCGCTTTTGTTAAATGTCTAAATAGAAATGGAGCATTTATCTCATCCAACGAAAAGGGAGTAGCTCTTTTTTACAGAAGTGACATTCATGTTTATTCGTTAAAGGAAATTTGTTATGAAATCAGGTTTGTACTATTATCCATCCCGTTATTAAAGATTGCAGAAGTGGTTCGCCGGGAATCATATAGAAAAAATATTCGGCCTCAAAATGAACCTTATTTCTATTTCTGGTTCTTAGGAGTCCTGAAGGAAGGGGCCATGGCGGGATTTGAATTGAATAATGAATTGATAAAGCTGGCGAAGAATGAGAATTTTCCGATTTATCTCGAAACGACTGAGGAACGTAATAAAAAGATTTATGAGTGGTTAGGTTATGAAACCTATAACTACTGGGAAGACAAACCAAAGAATATAAGATTTTGGTTTTTAAGGTGGCAAAATGAAAAATTAAAGAAATCATGACAACAGATTTGTTAGATCACTTGGATATTTCCAAAGGTGCCTTTGGCCTTGTGGCCGAAGAAGGGCATGGCTATATTACTTTTCCAAAACTCAAAGGACCCTTGGGGCCCAGAATGGAGTTCAACGGAAAAGAAAAAATTATATGGAGCTTAAATGACTATCTGGGGCTGGCAACTCATCAGGAAGTTCATACCATTGATAAAGAGTTGACTGAACAATATTCTTTGGCCTTTCCCATGGGTTCAAGAATCATGTCAGGAAATCAGGACGCACATGAGGACCTTGAAGAGGCACTGGCCATCTTTGTGAATAAGGAGAGTTCCATCCTATTTAATTTCGGTTATCAAGGAGCTCTGTCATCAATTGACGCCATATTGGGCAGACGAGATATCGTAATTTATGATGATGAATGTCATGCCTGTATTATAGACGGTGTACGATTGCACAGCGGAAAGAGAATGTCATTTAAACATAATGATATGATCGACCTGGAAAAAAAATTGTCGCGGGCCTCTAAACTGCTGGAAAAATGTGATGGTGGAATCCTTGTTATCAGTGAAGGGGTTTTTAGTATGCGTGGGGATCTCGGAAAACTTAGAGAAATAGCATCCCTCAAACCAAAATATGGATTCAGGCTTTTTGTTGATGACGCCCATGGATTTGGTGTACTTGGAGATCACGGGGCAGGAACGGGCAATGCACTGGGTGTACAGGATGAAATAGACTTTTATTTTGCCACTTTTGCCAAAGCATTGGCCTCTACCGGTGCATTCCTCGCATCAGAGAAGCATGTCATTAAATATCTTTATTACAACACACGCTCACAGGTTTTTGCTAAATCCTTACCTGTAGTAACCACTAAAGGAGTATTAAAAAGATTGCAACTTGTGAGGGAGGGCGATGCCTTAAGATCAAAAATTCGGGAGAATTCTCAAAAACTAAGAGAGGGGCTAAAATGCGCCGGACTAACAATTGGGGAAGGTGCCTCGGCCATTACTCCTGTTTATTTGAATGGTTCTCTGTACGAAGCACGAAATGTGCTGATCGATATTCGCGAAAGTCATGATATTTTCTGTTCCGGGGTAATTTATCCAGTTGTTCCAAAAGGCATAATTCTTTTTCGACTTGTAATGACTGCCAGCCACTCGGAAGCTGATATAAATGAAACAATTGATGCTTTTAAACAGGTTTCAGATAAAATGCAGAATGGGTATTATCGGGAAAAAGTATCAGATTCAAATTATGCAATTTAATTATAGAAACCATGTCCGTCCTGTCTGCGAAATTTACATGAATATCCCGTGATAATTTGAACTTATTTTTCATACTTTATGCTTGTCATTAAAGGAATACGCTTTCAGTAAATTATGGGGGATCGCACCAACAGCAGTTTTGACGGATATTGCATTAAGAGTTCTGAAATACAGTGTTTTAACATTTTTTAATGATCTTCGTTTCAATAAAGAATAAACCAATGCAGAGAGTTTAAAAAATTAGTTCAGGTTGATGATACTCAAGATAATTAGGAACATAGCGGCTAAACTAAGGACCTCCTTTTATGATCTTTTGCCTATTATACTGGTCGTATCGTTTTTTCAGATTGTCGTTTTGAGACAGCCCTTCCCAAATCTGTCTGAGGTGTTAACCGGACTTGTTTTTGTGGCAATCGGACTTATGCTTTTTGTTGAAGGCCTGGAGATAGGATTGTTCCCGATTGGAGAAAACCTTTCCTATGCCCTGGCGAAGAAGGGAAGCCTTTTTTGGTTGTTGCTGTTTTCCATTCTACTGGGTTTTTCAACTACAATAGCTGAACCTGCATTGATAGCCGTCACCAAAGAAGCTGCTAAAATAGCCCTTGAATCCAAACTGATCCAACCCGAATTTGAATCTGGTTATGCCCTTGGACTCAGGTTTTCAGTTGCCATATCGGTTGGTTTGGCTATTCTCCTTGGAATGTGGCGGATCATAAAGGGATGGCCTATTTATTACCTGATAATCGGCGGCTACCTGCTCGTGATCGTTATGACCATGTTCGCCCCAGAGGAGATCATCGGGATCGCATACGACGCCGGAGGGGTTACAACCTCTACTATAACTGTTCCGCTTGTGACTGCTATCGGAGTTGGGCTTGCTACGGTAATAGAGGGAAGAAGCCCGTTGATGGATGGTTTCGGATTAATAGCATTTGCCTCATTATTACCTATGATATTTGTTATGGGTTATGGTATACTGATTTTTTAAATATAAATGATGATAAAGGAACTGGGAATTACCTTCATTAATACTATCAGGGATGTCGCTCCTATTGTCCTGTTGATCGCGATCTTCCAGATTTTCGTTATCAAGAAATCCATTCCTAATCTCAGGAGTGTAATTTTTGGTGTGGTGCTTGTCATTATTGGTTTAACCCTTTTTCTTATGGGTCTTGACCAGGCTCTTTTCCCGGTGGGAGAATTAATGGCCACTCAATTATCCGATCCCGATTTCATCCTGAAAAATTATTCCGGGCCTTTAACCGATTGGCAAGCCTATTACTGGATTTACATTTTTGCAGCCTTGATCGGGTTTGCCACAACCATCGCTGAACCATCCCTTTATGCTGTTGCCGTCAAGGCCAATGAGGTGTCAGGAGGCACAATTGGCGTTTTTTCCCTCCGACTTATAGTTGCCATTGGGGTAGCACTGTCACTGGTATTAGGCACTTATCGCATTGTTGTTGGGGATTCCCTGGCAAACTACATAATGGTTGGATATATCATCGTGTTGGTTCAGACAATTTTTGTAAAAAAAGACCTTGTAGCCCTTGCATACGATTCGGGAGGAGTCACCACCTCAACTGTAACAGTTCCCATAGTGGCCGCATTAGGGTTGGGCCTGGCGTCTGTGGTACCAGGAAGGAATCCTGCTCTGGACGGGTTTGGTTTAATTGCTCTTGCCAGTGTATTTCCGATAATTACAGTATTGGGATATGCTCAAACAAAGGATTTAATAAAGTATTTGAATAAATTTAAACGATAGAGTTATGAGATTTGATTTAATAATAGGGTTCATAAATCCCAGCCTCACAGAGAAAGTTGTGAAAACCGCAAAAAATGCCGGGGCTACGGGCGATGTGATCATCCAGGGAAAAGGCAGCGGAATGGATCCAACCAGCTTCTTAGGGCTGTCTATTCAGGACAAAACGGACATTATTCTTTTTGTTGTAGAAGAACATCACACTAAAAAAATTATCGATTCCGTTGCCGAGGAATGCGAAATCGAAGAGCATGGCAACGGCATTATGATAGCCGTAAAAATTGACAGAGTAGTAGGGCTATCAAGGCAGATCAAGAAAATAAGAGAGAATCTTAAATCAGAACAATTATAAAATAAGCGTTATGGAATCTTTTCAAAAAGCGAAGGACATAGCCTCGGATAAACTTTTCTTTAT
>JBFKFP010000187.1:0-5051 GCA_041618535.1 Flavobacteriaceae bacterium | reverse complement strand
TGATGTAAGATCGAATTTGAGTTTTTGTATTGCCGTTCAAAAGCAATTCCTAATGACTCGCCAATAAGACCAAATTCATTAATTTAGACCTGATGAACCTTCACTGAAAATGAAAACTAAAGCACTTTGGCAACCCGGTCGTGAATTTACAGCGAACAGCCATCTGAATAAATACATTAAATGGCTTTCTAATGAAAAGGGATTAGAGTTTCATAACTATTCCGCGCTCTGGAAATGGTCTGCTGAAGAAATAGAAGATTTTTGGGAGAGTGTTTGGGAATACTTCGAGGTTATCAATTCCACTCCCTTCACAAATGTACTGTCCTCCAGAGAGATGCCAGGATGCAAATGGTTTGAGGGCTCTTCTTTAAATTATGCAGAACATCTTTTCAGATATTCAGGCGGTAAGTATGCTGCAATTGTTTTTGGAAATGAGAACGGCAGGAGATCTGAAGTAAGTTGGGATGAACTCAGGCAGAAGGTAAGCTCTCTTGCTGCAAACCTCAGGGGGATGGGAGTTGATAAAGGTGATCGTGTTGTGGCCTTTATGCCTAACGTCCCTGAAACCACCATAGCTTTTTTAGCTGTTAATTCCATCGGGGCAATTTGGTCCAGCACTTCCCCCGATTTTGGATCGGAAAGTGTTGTGGATCGCTTTGCGCAAATAGAACCAAAGGTGTTGATTGCTGTTGACGGATATACCTACAATGGCAAGCCCTTCCCTAAGCTGGATGTCGTAAAAACGATTGAAGATCAATTGCCAACACTGGAAAAGGTGCTGATGTTTGGATATCTGGAACATAATGCTATTGACCACTGCCCTGAACATTATATCGATTTTCTTGAGCTATTGAATGAACCCGAAACAGAGCTGAAGTTCGCCGCAGTTCCTTTTGAACATCCGATCTGGGTTTTGTATTCATCGGGTACCACAGGTCTGCCTAAAGCCATAGTTCATTCTCATGGAGGGGTTTTGTTAGAGCATCTTAAATACATGGCATTTCATAATGATGTGCATCGGGGAGAACGATTTTTCTGGTATTCTACCACTGGTTGGATGATGTGGAATTTTGTCCAGGCTGCTTTTCTGATGGGTGCCACAATCGTTTTATATGACGGAAGCCCTAATTATCCTAATTTGGATGCAATGTGGGACTTTGCCGAATGGGCTCGTATAAATCATTTCGGGACCAGTGCACCATATCTTGTTCATCAAATGAAAGTGCAGAACCGGCCGATCGAGAAATATGACCTGTCTGAAATGCGCTCGTTGAGCTCAACTGGTGCGCCTTTACCTCATGAAGCCTTTGAATATGTGTACCACGGCATCAAAGCAGATGTATGGCTTTGTTCCATGGCGGGCGGAACCGATGTTTGCACTGCCTTTGTAGGCGGAAATCCACTGTATAGGGTCCATACAGGTGAAATTCAGTGTCGTGCACTTGGCGTCTCACTGCATGCCTATAATGATCAGGCAGAACCGGTACTTGACGAGCTTGGGGAGATGGTAATCGACCAGCCACTTCCCTCCATGCCCATATATTTCTGGAACGATCCTGATCAGTCCAGGTACAAAAGCAGTTACTTTGAACATTTTCCCGGAAAATGGCGGCACGGCGATTTTATAAAGATCAATTCTGAGACCGACGGTCTCGTGATTTATGGCCGTTCAGACGCCACCCTGAACCGGCACGGTATACGAATAGGCACCAGTGAGATTTATAGAACCCTTGATCACCTGCCTGAAATTGCAGACGCACTTATTGTAAACCTTGAATTAGAAGAAGGCAAACATTACATGCCACTTTTCGTCAAGTTGAAAGATAATGTTGAACTCACCGAGGCTCTGGCAGCTCTTATAAAATCAAACCTGCGAAAGGAAAATTCACCCAGGCATGTGCCCGACCAGATCATTGAGGTAAACGATATCCCTTATACCATAAGCGGGAAAAAGATGGAGACTCCTATCAAGAAAATTCTTTTGGGCATGCCCCTGGAAAAGTCTTTAAACTTCGATTCTATGAGAAATCCTGAATCGATTGAATTTTTTATCCGTTTTGCTGAAGAACTCTGATTAAAAATCGATCTCCGGTTCATCATCGGGCTTGAGGCCTTTCTTTGCCTCATCTTCCATGAACTTCAGGCAATCCACTTCAATAGAAAGCGCATTGGGTTCTTCGAATTCAGCCGTAGAAACTTCCAGCTCACTGTCGGCATAACAGTTTCTCATATATAACGCCCAAATTGGCAATGCCATAGATGCCCCCTGGCCGTATGTTATGTTTGGAAAATGGGCAGCTCGATCCTCTGCCCCCACCCATACGCCGGTAACCAAATTCGGGACCATGCCCATGAACCAGCCATCACTCTGATTTTGAGTTGTCCCTGTTTTCCCGGCAATTGGATTTGTAAATTCATAAGGATATCCGGTTATGATCTCTTTGTAGACCGGAACGTTTTTAGCCCAGCTATGTCTCAGTCTCTGTCCCGAGCCCGATTCGGTCACGCCTTCCAGCAGCTTAACGGTAACATAGGCAGTCTCTGCGCTCAGCACATCCTTGGTCTCAGGGCTAAACTGATATAAGATAGTACCATTCTTATCCTCGATTCTTGTGACCAAAACAGGTTTATTGTATACGCCCTTATTTGCGAAGGTTGAATAGGCTGCCACCATTTCATAAACGCTCAGATCAGGGGTTCCCAAAGCTATTGACGGCACAGGTAGAATTTCCTCCTCTATCCCCAGTTTTCTGGCCATATCAATTACAGGTTGTGGCCCCACCTTATCCATCAACCTGGCAGTAATTGTGTTGACTGAATTACCGAGAGCATTCTTTAAAGTCCGGGTCCCGCCATATTGCCCTCCGGAGTTCTTCGGGCACCATTCTTCAGGATTTCCGTATTTCCCCTTCTCTATACAGAATGGAGTATCCGGGAGGGTGTCACAAGGCGAGAGGTGCAACTGGTCAATAGCCGTTGCATAAACAAATGGCTTGAAAGTAGACCCGATTTGCCGTTTTCCCTGTTTGACCATATCGTATTTAAAGTGACGATAGTCCATTCCTCCAACCCATGCTTTTACATGCCCCGTTTGAGGTTCCATAGACATCAGAGCGGGGAGCAGAAATGACTTATAATAACGCATGGAATCTATGGGCGTCATCGTAGTGTCGATCTCGTTATTCGGGGCATCCCATGAAAAAATCGTCATATCCACAGGCTTACTGAACGATTCGATAATCTCGGCATCAGATTTTTTCAGATCATACTTCATCTTTCGCCATCGCTCTGATCGACGCATGGATTTTCTCATCAAATCGTCAATTTCATTCTCATCCAATTCAAGAAAAGGGGCTGTTGGATTCCTTTTCGGGGTGTTCTGGTTGTTGAACTCGGCCTGTAAGCGCGGCATATGTTCCTGAACCGCTTTTTCGGCATAGGCCTGCATCCTTGAATCGATGGTGGTATATATTTTCAAACCGTCGCTGTTGATGTTATATTTACTTCCATCCGGTTTTCTATTTGCCTTGTCCTCGGTCCACTCCTTCATAAAACTCCTCAGATACTCCCTGAAATAAGTAGCGATTCCTACATTATGTGATTCGGGAGAATAACGGAGCCCGAGTGGCATTTTTTGAACCGAGTCTTTTACCTCTTCCGATATATATTCATATTTATGCATTTGAGCCAGTACAACATTGCGCCTGTTCGTCGTTCCCTCAGGGTTACGATGAGGCCTCGGATTATACAGGGATGAATTCTTGAACATTCCCACTAACATTGCTGATTCATGTAATTCCAGATCACGCGGTTCTTTTCCGAAATAGATACGAGCCGCCGAACGGATGCCATCGGCATTATTGTTGAAATCATAGATATTGAAGTACATGGCTATGATCTCCTCTTTGGTATATTGCCGTTCGAGCCTGGTCGCTATTATCCATTCTTTGATTTTCTGGGTAATTCGACCTAAAGTGTTTTTTGATCCTTCTCCATGGAATAATTGCTTGGCCAACTGTTGTGAAATGGTACTGGCCCCACCTCCACGACCGGCTTTTATAATGGCTCTCAATGTACCCCTTGCATCAATACCGGCATGATCGTGGTATCTGACATCCTCTGTGGCGATTAATGCTTCTACAAGATGTTCAGGCAGCTCTTCGTAACTAACCGGAGTCCTGTTGTCTTTAAAGTAAAATTTTCCGAGTGTCTTCCCGTCAGACGAAATGATCTCTGTCGCAAGGTTGGTTCTGGGGTTCTCCAAAATGGTATGATCCGGCATTTCGCCAAACACACCCCATGATGCCAGCAGGAATAAAAGGGAAACCCCCAGTACACCAGCAAGAAATAATTTCCAAAACCATCTTACATAATTGGTAAAATCAAGAGCTTTATTCGATTTCTTTTTTGTCGCCATAATCAATTCTCATTTTCAGGGCGTTCAACTCTGAAGCCGACATCAATAATCCCTTCTAGACTCTCCACCCCATTGACCTCTCCAACTTCCCTCATAGCCTGGAATATAATCACCCTGTATTCTCCAACTTCCCTAAACACCTCAGATTTCTTATACCAAAGTTTGTTTTCTTTAAGGTCTGAGAAGCCACTGCCAAGAAAACGCCCATCTGGCGCAGTCATTCGATACTCCAGGGTGTCCTTTTTAACCTTTCCATTAGGATGATGCATTTCAACCAGCAAAAACAGATTGTTATACCTGTAATCGTTCGTATTCCTCAAATTAATGAAGAGATTATAAGGATTAACTGTGTCAGGAGGTGTTATTCTGAATTCGATTCCTTTATCCTTATCCCATGCTGATTCCACCGATTGATATTCATCAAATACCGAATTGGAGTCACAGGAGACCAACAGGACCATCAGGCTCAAAATAACCAGTGGATTATTTCGCATTTGAGGAGGATTTTCTGTTGTTTCGTTTCCTGTTCCTACTACTTTTACGTTTGCGACGGCCTTTTGGACGATCGAACCTTGTTAAACTATCTTGTCCTACAACGTTTTCATACTCGATTTTAGTGTCATCAATATGCTCG
>JBFKFP010000186.1:0-5067 GCA_041618535.1 Flavobacteriaceae bacterium | reverse complement strand
CCAATATTCGAGATTCGTAAGAAATATAAAGAGACCTTTAAGGAGAAACACGGCGTGAGTCTCGGGTTTATGAGTTTCTTCACCCTGGCAGTGGTAAGGGCCTTACAAGAATACCCGGCTGTGAATTCAATGATAGATGGAAAAGAAATGGTCTCATACAACTTCTGCGATATAAGCATTGCGGTATCTGGCCCCAAAGGGCTTATGGTTCCGGTAATAAGGAATGCGGAAAAACTCACTTTCAGGGGAGTTGAAGCCGAGGTTAAAAGACTGGCCACCCGTGCTCGGGATGGTCAGATCACTGTAGATGAGATGACCGGGGGAACTTTTACTATTTCCAACGGTGGTGTCTTTGGAAGCATGCTTTCCACCCCAATTATAAACCCTCCGCAAAGTGGTATTCTCGGGATGCATAATATAGTAGAGAGACCTGTTGCCGTTGATGGTAAGGTTGAGATCAGGCCGGTCATGTATGTTGCCCTGTCGTATGATCACAGGATTATTGACGGACGCGAATCGGTAGGATTCCTGGTGGCAGTGAAAGAGGCCCTGGAGAGCCCTTTGGATTTATTGATGGACAACGATATTGAAAAGGCGCTGGAACTCTGATTCCGGGTAAAGGTATAAAAAGTCGAAAGCCTTGAATCCCTAGATTTCAAGGCCTTCTGTAATTCTCCCTAAAGAACTAATTAATAGCTGTGTAAATTTCTGAATCTAATTCACATTAGGCAATACTCATTTTGAGTAAATCTACAATATCTTGATTATCCGAAAATAATTGTGAAATATCCTGTTAGAGGAGGTTTTTATTCATCTTAATCATTCCTATTAACTCTCCGGTAGAACTCAGATTTAGTTTTTTTAAGATATTTCTCCTGTGGGTGTCTACAGTATTCGGGCTGATGTTTAATTTGTCTGCAATCTCCTTGCTGCTTTTCTTAAGCACCAATAAACGGATCACATCCAATTCGCGGTTTGTTATCCCGTTTGAAAGCAACTTCTGGGAAAAACTGTTGAAATAAATGGTTTCGTATTCGTTTTGTTCATTTAACAACTTGGCAGAAGCAGAAACAGGGAATTTCAAACGCGGATCGATCACGGTGTAATGCGCAAGACCGATAACCGGTTTCATTTTAGAATCGAACTCCAGGGGAGTGGTATTTTGAATGATATTAACATATTGGTCGTCAGAATTCTTAAATCTGTAATTCCAGGTATAACTCATCAATTTTCTTCTTCCGACAGGAATTTCCTCCAGGGTGAATTGCATTAGATGATTTAATGACTCCAGCCATTGAGACACATCATCCGGATGAATACGGCTCCAGAAATATTGCATTCCCTTTTTAAGCAAGTCGTCTTTATCCAACCCCAAACATGATTTGTAATTCTTGCTTACATATTCAAATGTCAGGTTTTGGGTGTTTGTAATGCAATAAAATGTGGAGCTGTAAGGTAAATACTCATCTAATTCAATGATCTTCTTGATGTGATATTCCAACAAGGGATAGTCATAAGTCTCGAAGATCTCCTTGTAAGTTTTCCTGATATCAGATGGTTTCATTCCTTTAATTTTATGTAGAAAACACCTATACATCAGGATAATGTCCCTCTGTATAGATGTTTTCAATTCTCCCTAAGAACTAATTAATAGCATTATAAATATGCGAAATTATCAAATTTGAAACAATATGTAACATCAGGTATTTTTATAATAGGTGCTTCTGGTTTTCCTTTGCCCAGATAAGAAGGCTATTCTCCTGCTGATCGAGGTTCAGTTTCCTTATAATGTTACTCCTGGGTTCTCAACCGTACGATGCGAGATGAACATTTCCTCTCCGATTTCCCTTGTGCTTTTGATTTGGGCGATCTGCTTTATGATGCGTTTTTCCGTATTGGAAAGCAGGTCCAGGTTTAACAGGGGCTCGTTGTCTACAAGATCTTTTAACCGAGCTGAGAAATAGGGTTTTCCTTTTTCAATTTCTTCCAGAGAATGTTCTATTTCTTCCAGCGCAAATTCCTTCAGCATATAAGCATGTATGTTTAACTTTTTTGCCTGGTTCAGCAGGATTCCATCACTTTCAAAGGCTATTAAAGCAACTTTGGTCGCTGTTTGATGATCTTTTCAGCAGTTGAGCTATTTCTGGGCCTGAAAGATGGGGCATTCTAATATCGAGTATGGCAACATCTGGTTCGGGTCTGAGAATCTCTTTCAAAGCGGTTTTCCCATCTGTCACCGCAGCTAAAACAACATGGCCGAGTTCTTCAAGGAAGTCTTTTAATCCTTTCAGAACAAGAGGGTGGTCATCTGCTGCAACGATTCGTTGTGGCATAGGGGGTTAGAACTTTAAAGTTTCAAATAAAGCTCTTGTTTATTGTAATCGATAATCGCTTTACCCATTTTTAAAATATCAGTCCCGATGATGCCGTCAACAGGTTTAATATCAAAATTATCTAAACCGGAATTCACATGTACCAGGTTGAAAAGGACGATTACAGTTTTAGACTGTGACCATTTCCCTATACTGATGGAATTCTTTTTAGACACCTTGGAATCCATGTTTTCAGCTCCGGCCCCGGTTACTTTAACCTCTTCCGAGTCCTCAATATTCAATTTGAACGTTTCCGCCCGCTTGTCATCTATGAGGGTATTTGAGGCGCCGGTATCCAGAATGAATCGCCCCTTTACACCATTTACAGTGGCTTTAAGGACAAAATGATTCGATTTTATACGCTTGAGTCTGATCTTGGTGTACTTGCGCTTTTTAAGGTATCCTTTGAGTTTCATAATAATAATATACTGAAGCACGAATGTATTAAATATTTATTTTGGTGAAAAAATTAAGTGCATAGCTTACTTTTGCGATATGATTTTAACCGATACACATACGCATCTGTATGTTGAGGCATTTGACCGGGATCGGCATGAGATGATCAACAGGGCGATGTCCTCGGGGATCCAAAGATTTTTTATCCCGGCAATCGATTCTTCTTATACCAAATCCATGCTGAAGTTAAAAGAGGAGTATCCTGAACAGGTTTACCTGATGACGGGGCTTCATCCTACACATGTTAAACCCGGGTCCTTCCTGGATGAACTGAAGCATGTAGAAAATATGTTGGACCAATATGAATTTGTTGCGGTTGGAGAGATCGGGATAGACCTTTACTGGGATAAGTCTACCCTTGAAATCCAACAGCAGGCTTTCCGGTCTCAAATCAGGCTTGCGAAGGATAATGGATTGCCGATAGTTATCCATTCAAGGGAATCCTTCGATGAGATTTTTTCCATACTTGAAGAGGAAAAGGATGAAAGGCTTTTTGGGATTTTTCATTGTTTCACAGGAACCAAGGATCAGGCTGAAAAAGCCATAGGTCTCGGATTTAAACTCGGAATAGGCGGTGTGGTAACTTTTAAAAACGGGAAGATAGATCGCTACCTGCCTGAAATCGATTTGGAGAATATCGTATTGGAAACAGACTCTCCCTATTTGGCCCCGGTGCCTTATCGGGGCAAGAGAAACGAAAGCGCTTACCTTGTGAATGTTCTGGATAAACTAGCCATATTGTATAATATGCCGGGAGAGGAGATAGCGGCTATTACAACTCAGAACAGCAAACAGATTTTCAAGATTTGAAATGAAGACACCAAGAATACTCATAATCTACACCGGGGGAACCATCGGGATGATAAAAGACTCCTTAACCGGAGCCCTTAAATCTTTTAATTTTGATCATCTTCTGGAAAAAATCCCGGAGATAAACCTTCTTGATTGTTCTGTGGAAACTATGGCTTTCGATAATCCTATCGATTCATCTAATATGAACCCGTCATACTGGAAGGACATAGTGAACCTGATCGATGGTCAATATGAAAATTATGAAGGATTTGTTGTTCTGCATGGTAGTGATACCATGAGTTACACCGCATCGGCATTGAGTTTTATGCTTGAAAACCTTTCAAAACCTGTAGTGCTGACCGGGTCGCAACTGCCTATAGGTGATTTACGGACAGATGCCAAGGAGAATCTGATAACCGCCATACAGATAGCATCTTTGAGGAAGGGGGATAAACCGATGATCCAGGAAGTTTGTCTGTATTTTGAATACAAGTTGTATCGCGGAAACCGTACCACCAAGATAAATGCCGAGCATTTCGAGGCTTTCGCCTCATTTAATTATCCCGAACTGGCTGAATCAGGTGTTCATCTGAAAATTAATGAACGCCTGCTGTTCAAACCTGAAGAAGATAAATCACTGATCGTTCGTACTGAGATGGACAGCCGGATACTGCTGATAAAACTATTTCCGGGAATGCAGCCTGAACTTTTATCCTCCATGTGCGCCTTACCTGATATTAAAGGTATAATCCTTGAGACTTTCGGAGCCGGAAATACAACAACAGAATCCTGGTTTATAAAAATTATTTCTGAAGCAACCGATAGGGGGATCCCGGTAATCAATGTCACTCAGTGTTCGGGAGGCGCGGTGATGTTGGGTCGGTATGAATCAAGTGCTCTCCTGGATAAAATAGGGGTGATTTCTGCCGGTGACATGACCACCGAGGCGGCTCTTACCAAACTGATGTATTTGCTTGGGATGAATTTTGAAGGTGATGCGTTGAGGGCAGCTTATGAAAGGTCTCTTAGGGGGGAATTAACTTAATTTAGGCCTAAAAAATTTTAGGCTTTAAACTTTTTTTCGTTATTTCATCCACCCGTTTTTATTCAAACAGAGAGGTGGCCGAGTGGTCGAAGGCGCACGCCTGGAAAGTGTGTATACGCCAAAAGCGTATCGAGGGTTCGAATCCCTTCCTCTCTGCAAAAATCCTACTTGATTTTGATTTAAATTTCTTGATGAGCGACTTGTGTCGAGAGTCGTCGTTTTTGGTTGGCTCTTCAAGTCTGATTTTTTACGCGATCAATGGATTTTTAAAGATAAAATTAATTTGAGCCAAAGTGGCGAAATATCCCATTTTATCGGGGTTGATTTTATTTTTTAATATATTTTTTTTTATATCTTTAACGCTTTAACTAATAAAATTAAGATCACGAACAATGAAAAGAT
>JBFKFP010000185.1:0-5201 GCA_041618535.1 Flavobacteriaceae bacterium | reverse complement strand
TCATCGAGGTCCTGCAGGATCACTACTCCCTTCCCTGCAGCCAGTCCGTCAGCCTTGAGGACATATGGGGGTTTTAAAGTGCCCAGAAAGTTGAATCCCTCCTGTAACATTTCTGCAGTGAAACTCCGGTATGCCGCTGTCGGGATCCCGTGCCTCATCATAAACTGTTTCGCAAAATCCTTACTTCCTTCGAGGGCTGCGGCCTTTTTCTCAGGCCCGATCACTGGGACGTGTTTCAATTCCGGATCAGCGCCAAAGAAGTCGGCTATACCGCGAACCAGAGGGTCTTCCGGTCCGACAACCACCATGTGGATGTCATGTTCCAGAACGGCCTCCTTGATCGCCTCGAAATCAGTCGGTTTTATCGAAAGGTTTACTGCGATCTCCTCTGTTCCCGCATTACCGGGAGCAACGAATAATTGCTTGAGGTTTTTACTCTGCTTCAGTTTCCAGGCCAGGGTGTGTTCGCGGCCACCGGAGCCCAGTAGTAGGATATTCATCTATCAGCGCTTTGCGCAAAAATAAGGTATGGAGGAGAAACTATCAGGATATGCCTGAGAAATCACGATGCTCTTTTTGTTTGAGCTCTTCCGGGGATAGGGAAAGGAAATACTCGTAAACTTTCTTAAGGCCTTCTTTCCTCCCTACTTTGGGTTCCCACCCCAGGATCTCTTTTGCCCGGGTGATATCCGGTTGCCTCTGAAGGGGATCGTCTTTTGGTAAGGGTTTATGAATGATCCTGAGGTCCTTGCCGGTGAGATCCAGGATCTCATGGGCGAATTCGTTGATGGTGGTCTCATCCGGGTTTCCGATATTAATGGGATCCGTATAATCACTCATCAATAGACGGTAGATCCCTTCTATCTGATCATCAATATAGCAGAAGGAACGCGTCTGTGTCCCATCTCCGAAAACGGTCAGGTCTTCCCCTCTTAGGGCCTGTCCCATAAAAGCAGGCACTACACGGCCATCGTTCAACCTCATCCTGGATCCATACGTATTAAAGATCCTGGCAATACGCGTGTCGACCCCATGGAATCTGTGATAGGCCATGGTGATAGATTCCATAAAGCGTTTGGCTTCGTCATAGACTCCCCTCGGACCTACGGGAGATACGTTCCCATAATAGTCCTCATTCTGGGGATGGACCAGGGGATCGCCGTATACTTCTGAGGTGGATGCTACAAGAATAGTCGCTTTCTTTTCCTTAGCGAGACCAAGACAGTTCAATGTACCTAATGAACCTACTTTAAGGGTTTGGATAGGAATCTTGAGGTAGTCTATCGGACTAGCCGGGGATGCAAAGTGAAGTATGTAATCCAAATTACCCGGGACATGTACAAATTTGGTCACATCGTGGTGATAGAATTCGAAGTGTTCCAAGGCAAACAAATGCTCGATATTCTTTAAATCTCCGGTGATGAGATTATCCATCCCAATAACGTGGTAATCTTCAGCGATAAACCGATCACAGAGATGAGACCCTAAGAAGCCGGCTGCGCCGGTGATCAAAATCCTTTTCACTCCAAGTCTGTTTTCATTCTATTGATCCCTTGGTTCTCTTACATTATTCTAAAAATCTAAGGGATCCGATAATACTTTAACGACAAAAGTAGAAAGATTCCTAAGTTCTTTCTCTTCTATATCGAATTCTTCTAGGATTAAGACCTTAATTAGCCAGTATTTTTAGACACCTCTGGAAAAAATTACTGTCGTAAAGGTCTTGAAGATGATTCTCAGGTCGAGCATGATCGACCTGTTTTTTATGTAATAAAGATCATACTCGAGTTTCCTTGTGGAATCTTCCAGGTTCTCTCCATACTTGTATTTCACTTGGGCCCATCCGGTTATGCCGGGTTTGATTACGTGCCTGATATTATAGAAGGGTATTATCTTGACCAGTTCCTTCACGAACACCTTGCGTTCCGGCCGGGGCCCGATAAACCTCATTTCTCCCCGGACCACAGAAATTATCTGGGGAAGTTCGTCAATTCTGAACAGTCTTAGTACCCTCCCAAATGGAGTAATCCTTGCGTCATTCTTTGTAGCCATTTTGGCTCCGAGCTTTTCAGCATCGACCACCATGGATCTGAATTTATAGATCGTAAATTCCTTTCCATACTGCCCCACCCTCTTTTGAGTATAGAACAGAGGGCCCTTGTTGAAGAATAAATTACAGATAAAAACAAAGGGGATGCAGATTACAAAGATGAGTCCCACGAACAAGGAAAGTCCAAAGTTGATTAAAAAGCTGAACAATGCCTGAAGGTATCTTATTTTCTTATTCCTAAGTTGCAAGATTTCATAAAAACTATCATTGTGCGAATTGACGGGAAGGGCCTCATAGGTGTTCTCATAGAACGAAGTGTATGATATTATTTCCTTTCCTTCCATGATCGATTTCAGTATAATCTTTTGAAGATAGGGAGGTATGGCATCATAACTTTGGGTGTTGATAATCCACGCATCCACCTTTTGTATGGCCTCCAGAAAACTCTTGCGATCTGTCAGGTCATTCCCTTCAATATGGTAAGTTAGCTTTACCTTATAAAACGTATTGGTTTCGGCTCCGTTAATTTTCTCTATGATGGATTTAAGATTCAGGTCGTAACCATCGTAGAGCAGCAACACATTTTTGGTGACGGGGATGATCTTAAAGAGGTTGCTGTACAACAACCTCCATAATGCCACTTGTATAGGCGTTAGGAATAAAAATGACAACAAGGGAATCCGCCAAAAACTTATATCGTAGAAGATAATACATATCATGATCAATGTGAAGATGAAGATGACGGATATGTAGATTCCCTGAGAAATGGCAGCCCGGCGTCTTACGAGTTTTTCAAGGTTGTAGAAATCGAGGATATATGCGAGGAATAGAAACAATATCAACCCTATGAGACTGATCTGTACCTTTAACCACAAGTAGGAATATTGTTCATCTATGGCGTGATTCACCAGCAGATTCAGGGCAGCAATGATCATGATCAAATCCCCTACGAGCAAAATAAACTTACGCTCAATAGAATTCAGGACTGAAGGTTTGGACATTGCTCTATTTGTTTTGATTTTCAAGGTTCAGATTCTTTGCGTCAATACCAGCACGATCATCTGAAATAAAAATGTTTACTCCTCTAACACTCTTAAAATATAACGATGTATTTTATCGCAATTCACCTCTCTTGTATATTTCCCGTGCAGGAGTTCCCTGTTTTTCGCCGATGATAAAGATCGGTCTTTTAAACTGATATCCAATTCCATAATGCCCGAGGCTATTTCCTGATCATTACAGCTATCCAATACGAGATTCGCTTTGTTCTCGTTTAGAATCTCCTTCCCTTCCCCTGTGATAGCCGCAAGTATTGGCTTTCCAAACATCATGTAATCGAACAGTTTGGATGGAATGGTCTTATCGAGTGCTTCTGAACTAATCAATCCGAGATAGAGAACATCAGAATTATTGAGATGATCCGATAGCTCCTCCTTCGGAAACACCCCGTGAAAGTGGATTTTCTCATCCAGACCCAATTCGTTACACTGCATTTTAAGGTCCTCCTCAAGTGCCCCCGTCCCATATATGTCGAGGTGCCAATCATAGGACAATTCTTTAGATTTCAATACTTCAAATGCCTTGATGAGTTGATCCATTCCTTGTACGAGGCCCAGATTACCAGCATAGGCGATCCTCGCTGTCCGGCTGTCATTGCTGTTCATACCTACCTTTACCGTCGATAAATACTGCGCCTTTGGCCCATTGTACGCGACACAAACCTCCTTTTTATAATACTGATGGATGTATTCTTTCATGGGGGTACTCACGCAAACGATACCATGACTTCTCCTGTAAAGGAATCTCTCAAATACGGACGCGAGCTTATAGGCTACTCCTTCCTTTTTTAATTGACCTGCAGCCACAGCACTATCTGGCCAAATGTCCCTGACCTCGAGTATCAGTTTTTTTCTGAAAAGAAATCTGAGAACGACTCCGGTTATTCCGATGAATATTGGTGGGGATGAAATAAAGATCAAATCGGGTCTCCATCCCTTGAACCTCCATTTTATGCTGTATCCCAGACTTTTGGGAATAAATGAAAGATAATGAAAGAGGAAGCCCATGAACCCTCTCTGATTTACTCTTTTGAGTTTGATTCTCCTGATCTGATCAGCATTTTCGGAAACGAAATCATCCTCTCCCTGTATTTTATGAGGATAAGAGGTGATTACCCTGACATCCACATTCCGGCCTCTAATGTACTCTACAAAGTCGGCGCTGCGAAAGGCGGCAGCCGTGATGTCTGGTTTAAAATAATATCCTAGGAAGAGTAATTTAAATGTATCCTGATTCATCCTTTTGTAGTGTCAGCATCTGAATCTTAAATTTATTCAGGTTTAATCTGATATATTTGGGTTTCCAACTCCTCGTAAAAGGTAGTCCTGAGCATAAAGGCTTCCACAAGGGTTCCATATCCTGTTGCGAATTTATATAATTCGAGATGTATCCCTTTTAAATCCCCATCAAATACTATCTCGATCCCCAGATCATCGAGCACGGCTTTTTTTTCTCCTTTAAGTTTCAGGCTGATCCCCGGGTAGAAATGGAGGAAAGCCTCAGCTTTATAACGAGACTTTTTCTTACTGATCATCCTGTCTTTTATGTAGATCCCTGCGCCGTCTATCAATTGTATTTTCCGATAATGTTGGATCCCCAAATGCTCATAACCGTTATGAATTCCCTCTGCGCTATCCTCGGCATCTTCCAAATGTATGATCTTAGCTCTCCTGCCAACCCTGAAGGTTCCCCATATATCAGACTGCTCCTCACCATTTACCATTACCGTGTTATGCGCTGCTGTACTTCGTTCGAGATGCCTCCTGCGTCCGGCAGAGTATGTGGATGTGCCGGTGTCGACGAGAAGTGGTTCGCCCCTGAAATAAACTTCAAAATTAAAGGTGTCGGCATGTGCATGGCCGGGAATATAATCAGGTCCTATGTTCCCAAAATCGGCAAAGACCACAAAATTGGGATCCGAGAATTTTCTATACCCCGAATCCTTTAAGGGAATGGGATGCCAGTTTATCCCTAATCTACTCGCAAATTCAATCAACTGCTCAGGACGGAATGCGAATCCGTGCACCGAATCGTTCACCATGGGAACAGAGCCATCTTCATACGTAACAGCATCCAGCCAGGACAGCATCCC
>JBFKFP010000184.1:0-5221 GCA_041618535.1 Flavobacteriaceae bacterium | reverse complement strand
ATGCTGATGTGGATATCGCTTATGCGGAAGTACGCACCGACGGTAACTGTGCAGACAATTATACCCTGACCAGGACCTGGACAGCTACGGACAACTGTGGAAACAGCAGTTCTCAGTCTCAGACGATCACGGTTCAGGATAAGACTGCACCAACTCTTAACGGAGTACCTGCGGATGTTACAGTAGAGTGTGACAGTGTACCGGCAGCGGCCAGTCCATCGGCCAGTGATAATTGTGATTCCGATGTGGATATCGCTTATGCGGAAGTACGCACCAACGGAGACTGTCTAGACACCTATACTTTAACAAGAACATGGACAGCGACAGACAATTGTGGAAACACTGATGTCCAGACCCAGGTGATCACGGTTCAGGATACAACGGCTCCGGTAATTATATGCCCTCCGCTTAGGGTTGTGAATTGTGGAGATGATACCAGTCTTGCGGCTATGGGAGTTGCCACAGCTATTGATAATTGTGATGCCGATGTTACCATAAACCACAGTGATCAACTAATTAATACATCTGGCTGTGATACAGATACTATTATCCGTACGTGGATAGCTACTGATGAATGTGGGAACATGACATCTTGTGAGCAAACCATTCTTGTAGCCTCTGTGGATATAGTAAAAACCTTCGCTGAAGATTCAGTGATAGCCGGTGGCGCAAGTAGTACATTCACACTCGAAGTGACCAACGACGGTACGGCTCCATTGAGCAATGTACAGGTTACAGATGTGGTGGATGACCGACTGACTGTTACGGGCATATCCGGTGATTTCAGCTGTGATACACCAGGTCAGAATATTAGTTGTTCTATCCCATCACTTGCAGTTGGGGCAACAGCTTCAATAACTGTTACCTTCGAGGTGGCTTCCGATGTTGAAGAGGCGAATGGTGTAGGCGGGCTAAATGATGCGGATAATGTGCCTAACATATCCTCAGTTGATGCTATTGCAGCAGATGATAATAACATCTCTGTCGATGATAATTCAACCGATAGTGTTGATATCCTGGTTGATATAAACCTGGCTATAGTCAAGACCTTTGACCCGACAGAAGTGCCGCAGGGTACATTACAGAGCTTCACCATAGACGTAAGTAATTCTGGTCCGTCAGACGCGGTTGGAGTCCTGGTCAATGACCTGGTTCATCCTTCACTGGATGTAATAGCTGCAACTGTGACCTCAGGATCCGGAAGTTGTACGGTAAGTGATGCTGCCAGTCCTGAACTAAGTGAGGAAGTGGATTGCACGGTCGATATCCCGGCCGGGGAAACAGCCACCATTACGGTCGATTACATGACTGCACCGTTCTTTGATGACAGTGGCTCACCCTATGGTACAGGAATAGGAGATGATTTCTACTTTGTCTTTACGAATGGAAGCATTCTTGAAGGATCAACAGACGGTGGTCCGATATATCTTGACGGTGTTGACATTACTGCCGACGTGGAGATCATAACCAGTATTTCAAGGAATGATATTGTCTTTGATCCGCCGGGCGATGATCCTGCTTTCGAACTGCATCTCTCATGTTCCGATCCGTTCACTAACGGTTGGGGACAGTCTGGAGGGCCGGTTCAGGGTGTTGATGTGAATTGGCAGGTTGCCTTCTTTACAGTCAGTAGATACAGCCCGCAAGGCTTCCTTAAGTCCTGCGGAAATGTGACCAATAATTTTGATGTGGATAACATTGCGGATGCTTCCGGTGACGATTCGTTCGGAACAGAAGAAGTTTCTGATGATGCCACTGTAACCATAGGTCCCGGTATCACACTTGACAAATTGACGACCAAAGGTAAGCGATTGACCGTCAGGTTGACCAACTTTACCGGTGAAGCCAAGGAGATTGAGAATATCGCGATTATATGGCCGTTGGAGAATGGCGACCTGACAAAAGTTTGGCTCACCTACGGCAATGTAAGTGATGTGGTCTGGGAAGGCGGACTGGCGTGGGATCAGGTTGATAATGATCCGGTAACTCCAGACCTCGATTCGAGCGTGCCTGGCTGGATAGGCGGTACCCTGTTAACAGGTGAATCTATCCTGAGATTCGACTTTGCGAATAAGGTTACAGACTCAGGTTACACCATACGGGTATACTTTGAGGACGGAACCTGGCTCGATATCTCCGTAAACGACACACCTGTGACCTCTCAGGCGAGTCCGTCAAGCGGTCCTACAATGAGCATTTATCCGAATCCTGTACAAACCAATTTTAATGTTGTTTTGGACGGATACGACCAGGAATTTGCGGAAATAGTGATGTTTGATCCAACAGGCCGTCAGGTCATGAATGTGAACCTGAGGGTTGCTCCTAACGGAACGGTTACAGTTAATCTTCCGCAGGGAATGGATGACGGAATCTATTACATAAGACTGGGTAATAACAGGCGGATGAATTCTGTTCCGGTTATTATCTCCAGGGACGATTAATGTGCTATTAATCAACAACCTGAAAAGGTCGCCAGAGAATTCTCAGGCGGCCTTTTTTTATATAAAGAGACGACCTTTTCAATTTTGGATACATGAACAGTTGTCTGAATTAATGGCTTCCGGTAAATTTTATATCAGATCAAAATAGGTAAAGTTGCGGGCCGGTATTGTCTTTTAAAAAAGTGATTATATGAGGTCTCAAATGAAAAATTCGCCTGATCGAATTTTTCATTTATTCCTGTATAAATTATATTTTTCCATTTAAAAGGCGTTTCTTTACGCTATTAGCTGTAAGACATTATAGTAGAGATTTCCCTTTTTTGTTTTTTTCCTTCCTATTCTTTTGTTGCTAATCGCAGTGTAATTTGGCATGACAAGAAAATCCGTTAAGGCAGATTGCACATGTCAGTAAATAAATTCAACCTTACTGAATTCAATTTAAAGAGAGAAAAAGGGCGTAAGGCTTTTTCATTTTCTCAGGATCAGAAAATGATCTATCATCAGGCTTATCGGCATGCTTGACTGAATGCCGATCTGAAAAATCAAGAATAATAACCAATGAAACAGTCACACCCTCAATGCGCGTGGCCGTTTCCTAATAATTATATATGCTCATTATAAAAATTAAATCTGAAGAAAATATAGAACGCGCCTTAAAGCGCTACAAGCGAAAAGTGAGAAAGGTAAGACAGCTCAGAAGCTTGAAGAAGAATCAATACTTTACCAAAAAATCGGAACAACGTCGGGAGGAAATCGCCAAGGCCCGTTATAAGGATGAATATGAGCGCTCACAAGAAATCTAGTATATGGAGAACCTGCATCTGGCTGTTCTGATTGACGGCGATAATATCCCGTCGGCTTATGTAAAAGAACTGCTCGAGGAAGTTGCCAAATATGGTAACCCCACTTTAAAGAGAATTTATGGTGATTGGACAAAGCCCAGCCTGGTAAAATGGAAGAAAGTGCTGCTTGAAAACGCCATAACACCTATACAGCAATACGGGTATACAACCGGCAAGAATGCAACAGATTCGGCCATGATCATTGATGCGATGGATATTCTGTATTCTGAGAAGGTAAAAGGCTTTTTTTTGGTATCAAGCGACAGCGATTTTACCAAACTTGCTATTCGACTGAGAGAAGCGGGTATGATTGTTTACGGGGTAGGAGAAAAGAAAACCCCCAATCCCTTTATAGTGGCATGTGACAAGTTCATCTATCTCGAAATATTAAAGAACGAGACAGAACAAGGCCTTTCAACCTCATCAAGAAAGAAACGGCCTAAACCCAAAGTGGACAAGGTAACACCTACTGTTGTGAGCCTTATTAAATCCACTATCTCAGATCTTGAAGATGACGAGGGCTGGGCTTTTCTCGGCGAAGTGGGAGCCTTGCTGCAGAAGAAACAACCGAATTTTGACCCGAGGAATTATGGGTATCAGAAACTAACACCGCTTATAAGATCGATCAGCAAAATTGAAATAGAACCGCGTAAAAACCCCAGGAATAACCAAAAGCTTATTTATGTTAAAGTAGTTCCATAACCTTCAATTTGAATGAAATCACTTCAGATAACAGAGCAAATCACCATCCGTACCAATTTATCATTAAACCGGTACTTAAGGGATATCAGTAAAATAAGCCTGGTAACCCTGGACCGCGAGGTTGAGTTGGCCAGGCAGATAAAAGAAGGGAATCAGGATGCATTGGATGAACTCATTAATGCCAATCTGAGGTTTGTGGTTTCGGTTGCCAAACAATACCAGAACAGGGGATTATCGCTTCCCGATTTGATCAATGAAGGAAATCTGGGACTGTTAAAGGCAGCCAAAAGATTTGATGAAACCCGCGGATTCAAATTTATTTCCTATGCCGTATGGTGGATAAGACAGGGCATTATTCAGTCCTTATCAGAGAATTCGAGAACGGTAAGGCTTCCGCTTAACAAGATCGGCTTGATGAATAAGATCAACAGGGCGGTCATTGTTTTCGAACAAGGAAATTATCGAGAACCTACTGTTGAGGAGATAGCCGAGGTCATAGAGGTCTCTATTGCAGAGATCGAACTTTGTGTAAAGAGTTCTAAGAATTGCGCTTCAATGGATGCGCCCTTGTCCGGAGAATCTGATCTGAATTTGCATAGCAGAATCAAGTCGGAAATGTTCTCCAATCCGGACTCCGAGCTATTACTCGATTCACTTCAGGCCGACCTGGATGATGTGCTGAACTCCCTTACCGAAAGAGAGGCAGATATTTTAAGGTTCCATTACGGAATTGGTATGGAATCTCCCATGACCCTGTCGGAGATCGCCGCTTCGCTCGGACTTACAAGAGAGCGCGTGAGGCAAATTAAAGAAGTTGCAATCAGGAGGATGAAGGGGTCTAACCGTGCAGAATTACTTATAAAATACCTGGGTGAATAGATCGTTGCTGAAGCTCTTTTTGGAAAGGGAGATCTCAAATTAATAAAACAACTGACCACTCCAGGATTAGTTCGCTTCGCTCATGTTCCTTTGGCCCCTCGCCTGAAATTACAAAACCACACCTCCTTTGGAGGCTGATTTTTTAATTTTCCTTCACTTCAGAAAACGAGCTTTCTACGTTCCGGAAAATAAAAAAACCCACTTATTTGAGTGGGTTTTGTGAGTTAAGTGGTACCTCCAGGATTAGTTCGCTTCGCTCATTTTCCTTTGGCCCCTCGCCTGAAATTACAAAACCACACCTCCTTTGGAGGCTGATTTTTTAATTTTCCTTCACTTCAGAAAACGAGCTTTCTACGT
>JBFKFP010000183.1:0-5225 GCA_041618535.1 Flavobacteriaceae bacterium | reverse complement strand
TGGAAGGGTTTCCAGTGCCCTCCATCATCAGAAGATACAAAAACGCCATATTCAGTGCCTGCATAAAGCAATCCTTCTTTGCCCGGGTCTTCCCGGATCACCCTGGTAGGAAAATCTGCCGGGATACCATTGTTTCCATCGGTGAGCAGCTCCCAAGACCTGCCGTAATTTCCAGTTTTATAGATATAAGGCCTGGCGTCCCCCAACTGGTATCGCAATACGCTTATGTAGGCCTTGGCCGGATCATGCGGCGAGGGTTCCACCGCATCAACCCGTCCTCCGGGAGGAAGGCCTTTTGGTGTTACCTCGGTCCAGGTTTGACCGCCATCCTGGGTGAGGTGAACCGGTCCGTCGTTAGAGCCTACCCATATGACACCTTGTTTTACAGGCGATTCACGAATGGCATAGATGGTGCTGTAAAACTCCTCTCCGGTAATGTCGCGGGTGATAGGCGCTCCGGATATCACCTGCTTATCGGCTTCAAAGGCCGTGAGATCGGGTGAAATGGTCTCCCAGGTCTTGCCTTCGTCCATCGTTCTGTGAACGAACTGACTGCAATGATATACAATAGAGGGATCATGCGGAGATACGTGAATGGGTGAAACGCGCTGGAACCTGTACTTGAGGTCCTTGGGATTATGACCATACATATTTGCAGCACCAACATAATACTGCATTTCGGTACCTGTTTCTTTATTAAACACACCAAACCGTCCTTTACAATTGGAGTAAACGATATTGGGATTCCCCGGCTTAGGCACTGCAGGACCGGTCTCGCAGCCACCTGTATTGATGATATATCCCGTTCCGGGACGCTGCAACCCGTATGGCGCCTGGGTGGGTACTGCAATAGTGCTGTAGTTGTCCTGCTGACCGCCATATACCCAGTATGGGTACTGATCGTCGACCTCAACCTGGTAAATTTCGGCAGTAGGCTGGTTAAACTGGCTCGACCACGACCTGCCGCCATCGAGGGTTACATTGGCCCCGCCGTCATTGGACTGAATGAAAATATCCGGATTGTCGGGGTTGATCCACATATCGTGATTATCGCCATGTGGTGATGAGACGCGCTTCCATTTTTTGCCGCCGTCCTCAGATTTATAATACCCCGTCGCCAGGGAATACAGTACATCGGGGTTTTTCGGGCTGACCCTTAAGTTGGTGTAATAGAACGGCCGGGTGCGAATATTTTTATCACTGGACACCTGCTTGAACGAACGCCCCTGATCTACAGATTTGTATAATCCGCCCTCGTCATCCGGGGCCTCAACCAGGGCGTAGACCAGTTTAGAATCCGCATTGGTTACAGCAATGTCGATCTTACCGATCAACTCTTTCGGTAATCCTTCTGTGATCTTGTCCCAGCTCTTCCCGCCGTCAACAGATTTATAGATACCACCTTCGGCAGGAGCGCCGCCACTTATTATGGACCAGGGTTTGCGCTCGGCTCGCCATGCGGTTGCGAACAGGATTTCCGGATTGGAAGGCAGGAACTCAATATCGTAAACCCCGGTCTTATCGGAGATCGACAAAACCTTCTCCCAGGATCTGCCGCCGTCCACTGTCTTATAAACGCCACGTTCCGGGTTGGGCTGAAAGGCCTTGCCAATAGCTGCAACGTAAACGATATTGTGATTGGTTGGATGAATTCGCACCGCGCCGATCTGTCCGACATCTGCCAGGCCGATAAAACTCCAGTTGTCACCACCATCTATGGACTTATACATGCCGCGACCCTCGATCACGTTACTTCTCAATCCGTCGCTGCCAGTACCCACATAAACGATGTTGGGATCGTTCTGCGCCACTTCTATGGCCCCTATGGAAGGCGTTGAAAAGAATTTATCTGAAACGTTTTTCCAATTGACACCATTATCTTCCGTTTTCCATACGCCACCGCCGGTAGCGCCGAGGTAGAATGTGGATGGAGCCTCCTGAACACCCGCGACGGCAGTAACCCTGCCACCACGGTAAGGGCCTAATTCCCGGTATTTTAATGCATCAAAATCCTGAGCAATGGAAGAAGTCGTGATTATTAGCGAAGAAATGAGCGATAAAAAACGTGTCATGTTGTTGCTTTAGAATAACACGTAATGTTACAAAAAATCGCTCAATAGATTGGTATGTTCATTTTTATGGAATAAAGGGGAAACCAAATTTGCACCGATAAACCTTTAAATCCTTTGAATTATAAAATATTACTTTCTAAACCGGGGTTAATTCCTTCGCATAAAAAACTCACCCCAAAGGAATCGTAATCATTTAAGGTGAGCTCTTAAACCTCTGCACCGGTTACATCCGGTTAGCGGTTTATCCCTAATTTACTGTTAACGTTATAGCAATCGTATGCTGTTCCGATTAATAGTCTTCTAATCTGCAAAGATGATCCTGCCTTTCCAGTGATGGTGTGAGTAAGGATCATTGGCACTGTTGTAATCGTTGGTCATGCCCCAGCCAGTGGCACCTTCAAACCGGCCTGTACCACCGACGATCACGAAAGGATCCCTGAAATAGGAAGTGGCAAAATCTGGCATGCCCGGCAGTCGGCCCGGAAGGACGAAACCTGCCACCTCAACAAAGAGCCGGTCACCATTCTCATCTTCGAAATAACCAACCAGGTAGTCTTCCGGATAGGAGCCATCGGTGAGATCAAAACAAAAATCAAAATAATGTGTAAAATGTCCCAGGTGGGTTCCGGTTCCCTCTCCTGTATTCGTCACGCGGCCGTAAGGCGGAAAATCACCGCAAATATCGGATGGCCCAACATAATCGTAATTACCGGTCATAACGATGTTAAAACCGAGTGGGCGACCCGTTACCACTTTTGTTTCAGACGATGATTCCTTCTCTAATTCAAGAGGATCATTTGTCTCGCATCCCGTAATCAGGCTTATAACAGCCATAAAAAAGAAAATTTTAATTAAAGCTTTCATAATATTTGGTTTAATAATAGCCTTAAAACTAAATTTATAAGTAAGCTTTTGCGAAGGGAGATGTAATGGATGGATTTGAAGACTGGTTATTGAACCCTATAAAATATAGAACAAAAAGTCTTTGGGGTATGACAAAAATCATTGGGAGTAATATGAAAAATTTGTATGTACGTTAGCTTTAAGCAGTAGATTTCAAATAAAACTAGTACGGATGTTTGGGAAATCATGGTTTTACCTCTAAAAATTCCGGCCTCAAACTTCTATCATTCAAAACCGAAGACCTCAATTCCCTTATGGCTTATTTTTATAACATCTAACGGGGTCTGCCCGTCAAAGGTCATATCCTGTTCAACGAAATAGAATACCATCCCAGACTTCTCTTTTTTGGCCAGGATGCGGGCAAAATCGATAGAGCCTTTACCCACTGGGGCAAAACGACCCTGATCATCCATATCCTTCACATGCCATGCCTTGAATCGGCCCGGGTATTTTTCAAAATAGTCCAACGGATCCACTCCTGCCCTGGTTGCCCAAAACAGGTCCAGCTCAAAGTTCACCAGTTCAGGGTCCAAATTCTCGAGAAGATAGTCGAGGATAACATTCCCCTCGGAATCTTTAGTAAATTCAAAGTCATGGTTATGATAGAGTAATTCAAGCCCTGCCGCATTGCATTTTTCACCGAGGACTCTTAAAATTTCAGCAAGTTCCCGCGCGGTTCCTGTCATACCCATCGACATGGTTCCGGGATCTGATGTGAACATTCCCATAGGTGGGATCGGCACAACAAAATAATTGAAGCCGGCAGCCCTGACATCCTCGATTAGCTCATCGGCATTATCCAGGGTGACCATGCTCATGTGACAACTCACCGGTTCCAGCCCCAGCTCCTGGAGCAGCAATGAAAAGGCATCCGGCGACATTCCGTAGAACTGTCCATTTTTGTAGCCGTCTGCCTCTATATACTTGTAGCCGGTGTCGGCTACGAACCTGAGTGTCTTCTGCGGATTTTCAGCCATCTGGTCCCTAACTGTATATAAAGCCAGCCCCCCGAATCTTTGAGGCTGCTGTTCTGTGCAAGAATTTGCCAGGAGGCTGAGAAATAAACAGGCTATTGTCATTTTTAAATTCTTCAGTATGGTACGACCCGTCATTTTTTCCACCGTGATGAAAAGTGATTAAGCAGTTGAACGACAAATTTAAGGAATAATCAGGGTAACTCGAAACAGCTGTTTCTATGTGGCCTTAAGATGTTCAGCCCAAACCTTGAATTAATATCGCGGACTCATTTGATTCAGGCGCCTTAAAACTCACCTGTTGCAAATACCGTAGTTGTCTATTGTTATCATTAAGATAGAAAAGCCCGCGTTTTGGTTATGTCCCCGTTTATTCTTCTTTCAAATGGAGCTGTCGGGATCATATATTTCAGATTTGTTGCAATACCTTCAAAGGGCCGGGAGGAGGAAGGACTGAAGATCTTGATGATGCTGGTTTTATTTAAAAATCGTTACGTTCATTTTTAAAACATCACAAAATTGTGATGAGTACAACCTCACTAACACTACTGAAAAATCATTCATTCTTTACTGAAAGCATAAAATATTGAGGCTCTTTCTGACAGCTTGAAATCATTTTCGTACGAGCAGCAATTTCGAAAAATTAAATGTTAATAAGGTGATAATAAAATTAATTCTCCCAAAGGTCATTATACATTTCATATTTACGGGAAAACCGTAATCCCGGCTTATGATTTACCGGGTTTTTTAACAAGTGCTTTAATACAGGTTTAGAAAATCATTTTGTAATTATAATGGATATAATTTAAATCCTGTTGAGCCTATGAAAACTAAATTACACTCCCTCAGAAATTCTTCCCTTTTTAATTTCACGCAATGTAAACACCTTATAGGTGCGGTTATCGTTTCCATTTTTACCCTTAGCCTGTCTGCACAGGATAACGGGATCTCATTTGACTGTCTTGATGGTAATGGAGCAGTTGTGGGTACAATTACCTTTGGTGTGCCTGATGGTACAGATCCTGATGGTTTTGCAACCTGGAGCAATGGCTCGGATGGATCCACCTCGGGATACACCCTGAGTGTTGAGGACGATAACGGGCCAACCTGGTCTGTAAGACAGCCCGGAAGCCCCGGGCCGAGACTTTTCCTTTCACCTGTAGTCCAGGGCGGGGCACTGCCATCATGTATTTCGTCAGACTGGCAGACCGATCTCTTTTGCAGTGGGGTTAAAGTTGACTGTGTACCAGGTGAGGGATGCGATGTTAATGTGACC
>JBFKFP010000182.1:0-5242 GCA_041618535.1 Flavobacteriaceae bacterium | reverse complement strand
GTAAAAGAGGATTCAATCGGTTTGAGAACATATTTCGATGAGAATATTGAAAAATATGCCTGGACCGAACGGTTTAAGGGAATATTGGTAAGCTCTGCCCAGAAAGATGAATTAAAAAACATTCGGCAAGCACTTAGCAGCGGGATGTCTTATAAGGAAATCAGGTCGACGTACGAGGGCATGGACAACAATGACCTGCTCTGGACGAACCGATCATTTGAAAAAGGCAGTTCAAGGCTCCCGGCTAGCCTTGAATACAAGCCAGGAACTACTGAAATTTACAAGCATAATGGCACCTGGCATGTTTTAAGAATTGATGAATTGATTCCAGCGGGACCGAAAACTTTTGAGGAAGCCAGGGGCAGCGTAATAAATGATTATCAAAACAAACTTGAATCTGACTGGTTGAAAGCGCTGGCAAAGAAATACACCATCAGCATAGATCATGAGGTTTTAAATGAACTAAAATCCACTTTAAACAAACGGTGAGGCACCTTGCTTATTTTTACATTCTGATATTGACGGGATTTCAATCCTGCCAGATCTTCCAGGAGAAACCCGAAGGTGTTCCCCTTGCAAGGGTGAATAATAGTTTTCTTTATGATCGGGACATTCTGGATCTGGTTCCAGAAGGCACCTCAGAAGCCGATAGTATTTTAAGAGTTCAGAATTTTATCAACCAATGGGCTACTCAGCAGTTATTGATGAGTCAATCCAAACTGAACCTTTCTGAAGAGAAACAACAGTCCTTTCGCGAGCTGATCCTTCAGTATGAAATCGATCTTTATACAAAGGCCTATATGGAGGCACTGGTGAAACAGAACATAGATACGACCGTTACCTTAGACCAGGCTGCGGAGGTTTACAATGATAATTCGGAGTCTTTCAAATTAAATGAAGAGCTTATAAAGTTCCGTTATATAAACGTGGATGAGAATAACCTGAAACTGGAGGATCTTGAAGAACGTTTTAAAAGGTTTGATAAAGAGGATAAAAGGGTCCTCGATTCCATATCCTTGCAATTCAGGTCTTATTCGTTAAACGACTCTATATGGATTCGGATGAATCAGGTTGTTGAAAAGATACCCGCCATTAACCCGGAGAACAGGGATGAACTGTTAAAAAAAACTAATTTTATAAGGCTTGAAGATTCATTAGGATTATATTTGATGCAGATAAATGACGTACTCCTCAGAAATGAAACTGCACCTATGGAGTATGTAATGCCAACCTTAAAACAAATCGTAATAAATCAACGAAAAATCGAATTTATAAAACAACTTGAAAAGGATATAACAAAGGATGCGATTAAGAACGGACAATTCGAGATTTACAAGAAAAAGTAAGCTGCTGTTGATAGGGATTTGCGCACTTAGCTCAAGCTTGATGAGCGCGCAGGAGATCATTACCGAGGAGGTGGAAGAATTAGCAGAGGAATCAGCAGTTCAACAACCACAACAGCGAATGAAAGTTGACGGAGTGGCCGCGGTTGTAGGTGATTTTGTTATTCTTGATTCGGACATCGACAGGCAGTTTGAGATGCTTGCTGCAAGTGGTGTTTCCACAAAAGATATCACACGTTGCCAGATGTTTGGCAAACTGCTGGAAGATAAATTGCTCCAGCACCATGCCATTCAGGACAGTATAGAGGTGAATGATGCCGAGATAAGGGCGAACGTGAACGCTCAGCTAAATGCCTTTGCCCAGCAAATAGGTTCCATGGAGAAACTGGTTGACTACTACAAAAAGGAATCGGAGCAACAGCTGCGCGATGAGATGTATGAGCTTAATAAAAGCAACAGGATGGCCGCGATGATGCAACAGAATATAGTTGAGGAGATCGAGGTCACGCCAGAAGAGGTCAGGCAATTTTTTAATGCCATCCCTGCAGATGAACGACCGTTGTTCGGTACCGAGTTAAGAGTTTCTCAGATCGTCGTTATCCCTGAAACGACTGAAGAGGAAAAACAAAAGGTGATTGACCGCTTAAATGAATTTCGTTCTGATGTGATCGACAATGGAGCCAGTTTTACTGTAAAGGCAACCCTTTATTCCGAAGATACTGCTTCAAAGCCTAATGGGGGTAAATACACCTTGAACAGGACGCGCCCCCAAATGGTTAAGGAATTCAGAGATGTAGCATTTTCACTTCAGGAAGGCGAGGTCTCTGAGCCCTTCGAGACCGATTTCGGTTACCATATAATACTGTTGGAGAAGATCAGAGGTCAGGAATATGATGTACGACATATTCTCCTGAGACCAAAAGTGACCCAGGAGGCTATCGATGCTGCGCGTGAGAAGATTGAAATGGTAAGAAAGAAGGTCATTAACGAAGAGATGACCTTTGCCGAAGCAGCTCTTGAATACAGCGATGAGGAAGAGACCAAATTTGAGGGAGGATTACTGATCAATCCTGAGACCCAGGATTACAGCTTCGAGCTTACCAAAATGGAACCCGACCTCTATGCACAGATACAAAACCTAAAGGAAGATGAGGTGAGTCTGATATTCAAAGATTCAGACCGTATTTATGATACCAAATTCAAGATTTTGATGGTTACTGACAGGGTGGATGAGCATGAGGCCGATTTCGCAAAAGATTACCTCAAGATCAAATCCCTTGCGCTCCAGGAAAAGCAGTTGAAAGCTGTTGAAAAATGGCAAAACGAAAAGATCAAGGAAACCTTCATCAAAATAAACGGCGATCATCGCGAATGTGAATTCAACAGTGACTGGCTAAAAAAACAATAATATGTCTGACGTTGCAGCTATAGAACAATTTGTAAGGAAATTTCAGGCTTTAAGAGATGAGGTCGCTAAGGTAATCGTAGGCCAGGATGAAGTTGTTGAGCAGGTTTTGGTTTCGATTTTTGCAGGTGGACATTCCCTGTTGATCGGTGTGCCTGGATTGGCAAAAACCTTGATGGTCAATACCATTGCCCAGGCTCTCGGACTAGACTTTAAACGAATCCAGTTCACACCAGATCTTATGCCAAGCGACATTCTCGGAAGTGAGATCCTGGATGAAAACCGGCATTTCAAATTTATTAAAGGACCGGTATTTGCCAATATCATCCTTGCTGATGAGATCAACAGAACACCTCCTAAAACCCAGGCGGCATTATTGGAGGCCATGCAGGAAAGAGCGGTAACCGTTGCCGGTCACCATTACAAACTGGACCTGCCTTATTTTGTTCTTGCTACTCAGAACCCGATTGAACAGGAAGGAACCTATCCCTTACCTGAGGCACAGTTAGATCGCTTTATGTTCGCGATCAAACTTGGTTATCCTTCATTCGGGGAGGAAGTACAGGTTGTGAAATCGACAACTTCTGATGATTTTGTTGAGGTCAATCCCCTGTTCACCTCAGAGGAAATTCTTAATTTCCAGCATGTCATCCGGCGCATTCCAGTAGCCGATAATGTTATTGAGTATGCAGTCAGAATGGTGGCTAAAACGCGTCCTGACAGTGACACAGCCACAGATTTGGTTAAACAATACATAGATTGGGGTGCAGGACCTCGTGCTTCGCAAAATCTAATCCTTGCCGCTAAAACCCATGCAGCCATATCTGGTAAATTCTCACCTGATATCGAGAATGTTCAGGTCGTTGCCAATCCCATTTTAAGGCATAGGATCATTAAGAACTACAAGGCCGAGGCAGAAGGAATTTCAGACGAACAGATTATTAAAAGCTTGTTTTAAGCAAAGGAATTAGTCGTATTTTTAAACCATGTTAGAGCGTAAAGATCGCAACATTGGTTTAGACCTTATAAGAGCTATGGCCATTTCCCTGGTGGTGATCTCTCACTGCTCTTACCTCCTCGGTGTGAATGACGATCATCCGTTAACACTTATAGTACGTGCAACCGGCGCACTGGGAGTAGACCTGTTTTTTGTCCTGAGTGGTTATCTTATCGGGGGTTTGATCCTGAATGAACTTGAATCGGGTCGTGATAAATGGGCAAACCTGATACATTTCTGGAAACGCCGTTGGCTTCGTACCTTACCTAATTATTTCCTGGTTCTTGCTCTGAATGTGATCGTGATTATCGCCTTTGGCGGAACCCTGCCGGGTGAGATTATTGCCTATATCGTATTCCTGCAGAATTTCATAACACCGCATCCCGAATTTTTTTCTGAGGCCTGGAGTCTTTCAGTCGAGGAGTATGCGTATTTAATCCTGCCATTTCTATTGTACCTTGCCAGTCAGAAATTTCGAAATTTTAAACCGAAACAGGTTTATCTCTGGACGGTCATCATTACCATTTCTGTCCTGGGGATGATTAAATTTATTTATCTGGCAAACACCGATTTTACAGGATATTTCAGTTGGAGTGCAGGATTCCGAAAGGTGGTTCTGTACAGGATGGATTCTATCTACTTTGGATTTCTTATTATTTACCTCATGCGATTTCACCGGAAATTACTCCTTCAAAGGCGAGGATCACTGTTTATACTCGGGCTATTTCTACTGTTTGTAGCTCATTTACCTCTTCTTTTAGATATACTCTCACCCCGATGGTCGAATTTTTTCTTTTCCATAATCTATATCAATGCAGTAATTATTGGAATGGGTCTGACGTTCCCACTAATCATAACTTTCGAATCCAAGTTGACATTAAGAAAGCTTATCTATTGGGTGAGTACCAGGTCCTATGCTATTTATCTCGTCAATTACTCACTGATTCAGCTTAGCTTGTTGAAACTATGCTCTCATTGCAGTGTGAATGTCATTAACTCCATCCTGAAGCTATTTTTTTATTTGGCTTTTACCATTGTCTTTTCTGAAGTGATCTACCGGTATTTCGAATATCCCATACTTAAGTGGAGGAACAGGAAAGTTCCCAGGATAATGGAATGATCAGGGCTTAAGTTGCTGTTTTCTACCTAACTAAACCTTTATTTTACGAATATTATCTTTTAATCTGCTGAAAATTAAAGAGTTGAAAAAAATAATCTTCCAGCTCAGGATTCTGGAGGCCGTATTTCTGAATGGCCTGTTTATTTTGTACTTTTGTTCGACTTGAAAAAACATCAAATTCTTCATAAATAGATAGACATGGCATTTGATTTTGAAATGATAAAATCGGTCTACAGCAAAATGGAAGACCGTGTGAATAAGGCCCGTGAGGTTGTGGGTAAACCCTTAACCCTGGCTGAAAAAATATTGTATTCCCATCTTTGGGATGGCACTCCTGAAAAAGCCTTCAAAAGAGCTAAGGATTATGTGGAATTCGC
>JBFKFP010000181.1:0-5308 GCA_041618535.1 Flavobacteriaceae bacterium | reverse complement strand
TTTAACAGGATTCCGCAGAGGCTTGACGCATACCCTGAAAAAATATGCGGATAATTCAGGGCTGACTGATAAATTGAAATTCGATATCGCAGGCGATGATTTCAGGGAGGGGCTTACAGCGATCATCTCTGTGAAGGTTGCGGAACCCCAGTTTGAAGGTCAGACCAAAACAAAATTAGGTAACCGTGATGTCTCGGCCTCTGTCAGCCAGGCGGTTTCAGAAATGCTCACCAATTATCTTGAAGAGCATCCTGATGACGCTAAAATTATCGTTCAAAAGGTGATCCTGGCCGCACAGGCAAGACATGCTGCCCAGAAGGCCCGTGAAATGGTGCAGCGTAAAACGGTGATGAGCATTGGTGGATTGCCGGGAAAATTGAGTGACTGCTCAGAGCAGGATCCATCCAAATGCGAAGTATTCCTTGTCGAGGGTGATTCGGCAGGCGGAACTGCCAAACAGGGGAGAGACAGGACCTTTCAGGCTATTTTACCCCTGAGGGGAAAGATTCTTAATGTGGAGAAGGCCATGACGCATAAGGTCTTTGAAAATGAGGAAATCAAAAACATTTTCACCGCTTTGGGGGTGACAATCGGTACAGAAGAGGATAGTAAAGCCCTGAACCTGTCAAAACTGCGATATCACAAGATCGTGATAATGTGTGATGCTGATATCGATGGAAGTCACATCGCCACACTTATCCTCACCTTTTTCTTCAGATACATGAAAGAATTGATCGAGAATGGTCATGTTTACATAGCTACCCCGCCATTATACCTGGTAAGAAAAGGAAATAAAAAGCAATATGCATGGAATGACAAGGAGCGGGATGCCATTATTACAGAATTTGGCGACGGTTCTAAGATTCAGCGGTACAAAGGTCTGGGTGAAATGAACGCGGAACAATTATGGGATACCACCATGAACCCTGAATTCAGGACTCTTAGACAGGTCAATATTGACAATGGTACAGAAGCAGACAGAATTTTTTCTATGCTTATGGGAGACGAAGTGCCACCGAGACGTGAGTTTATCGAGAAGAACGCAATATATGCTAATATAGATGCTTAATTCAACATAATTAGTTAGCTGTTAATGGGCGCCGGACTTTATTGTCCGGCGTTTTTTTAGCCGGTTTTAATTGTTCCTCAACAGGCAACCGTAGTTCTATAGTCTTTCTAACATAAAATCATAAAAGGCCGTCATTAGCGACGGCCTTTTTTATACCATATTGCAAGTTGAAATCCTACAGATCAAATCCTATTGAAAATTGCCAGACTCTGTTCTTTGGATCGCCCTCATCATAAATCCCACCGAGTCCCAGATGATAACGCAACCCAAGGGATACTCCAGACTCGGTTTTAAAGCCACCTCCGAAGTTAACACCCCAGTCAAAGCTATTGGGGCTGAATTCCTGAGAAGTATCAAATAAGTTAAAACCACTGTCAAATTCCTCCTTATGTGATATGGCCAGACCAATTTGTGGTCCTACCTCCAGAAAGAAGTTCGCATCAGGATAAAGTTTTATCATCAATGGAAGGTTGATATAATTTAGTTTTTGTGTGAAGGTTCCCCCACTATCCTTGATTTCATACCCCTGCTGCGAATACGTAAGCTCCAATTGCAGGGCGGCGAAATCGGTAACAAAGGACTCGCCATAAACACCGATATGAAATCCGTGGCGTTGACCGGTCTCTCCATCTCCGTCAAAACTAACGGCAGCCAGGTTATAACCACCTTTAATTCCCGTGTTTGATAGGGTTGTTGATCGATTATCCTGGGCTTGAGTTCCGAAGATTATTGCCAGGCTTGTTAATAAAGCAAGTATTACAGGTTTCATGATTTTTGTCGTTTTTAAGTTTTATTTTTTCATTTATTTACCTCCATTCGCCTGCAGATCGGCGATGCACTGGGAGTCAAGGCCTGGAGGTGAACTCAGACCTATCAGGCTTGAAAGGCCAGAGTCAGTTTCTGCTGCATAGTACATCAGGCACTCTTCCACATCACAATGTTTAGGGTGATCAAGATCCTCATGTTCAGATTGGGGTGGTGAGCCTAAATTTGTCAGCCCAAGCAAGTGTCCCATTTCATGAAGGATTACTGTTGCCTCAAGAATTTCCCTGTCAGGCTCGAATACCGAATCGCTCAGTCCATGTATGGTCTCTTCAAAGATCACAAAGGAAGTGTTCCTGTAAGCCGTTCCTAATACGATTCCATTATTCGAGTTGGCAGCAGATTCTCCGTCGGCAAAATAGATCCACAAGGCTAATTTATTTTCAGAATTATACTGTGTCCTGTTTGATTCCTCCAGAGAAATGAGGTCCTGAACATTATATGCGTCAATTCCGGGAGAGGCAATGGAACGTGATTCAATGTTTATTCCACCAGGTTTATGGAGTCTCATTTGTAAAAAATCCTGCAATTCAGAAAGCGCCTGTTGTGTGGGTTCAAAACCCTGTACGGATACTATTTCAATTGTCATCTGGGTGAATTGAGAATCGCTCAGGAACTCATTTGCGGAGGCACCGGTGGGCTGTGCGTTATCTGTTACATTATTTCCACCGTTATTCCCTGGACTGCCGCTATTGTTACTAATATCATCAGTTGAACAGGACATCGTGGTCAAAAGTAAAATCAATGATAATCTAATAAGCTTTTTCATCTCTTGGTTGTTTTAAAATGACTACCGGGAAAACCCGGTAGTCTTAAGGTTAACCATAACATACCAGAGGATAACCTCATTGTTCAGTCTATATTAAATTTGGGACAAGATCAATGTAATCCCGGCATTTGTTGTACTTCGGAGGGAAATTGACCCCTGGGTGAAGCTGGTAACTTCCCAGTTATGGTTCAATAATTCAAAACTTGCATTTCCGGTGAAAGTCAAACGAAGATATACTTCTATTTGTGAGCTCACCTCATAAGTTCCCTGCACGTCCTGGGCAGTCTGATCAATCATATTCTCGGCAACGCAGCTTAGATCATTCGCAAAATCAATGCTATATTCAGCATAATCTATGGCGGTATCCACACCTGCATTCACGAAGGATTCCACCCGGAATAAGCCGTCTACAAGGATTTCTTCAAGGCTGTTAGCCTGGTTCTCAGCATCCTCAATGGCCTGTTCGGTTTCCAGACAGTCATCTATTTGAGCCTGAAGGTCTATATCACTATCAATTGTCACTGAGGTTTGATCATTGATCGTGGCCGTGATAGGATAGTCAACAGCGAATAATTCATCAGTACTGAAACTGTTCATAAATTCATATAATTGCTGGTCTGAACTTATGACCACACTTCCAGTCTGCTCCAGGTTGAGGCTGTAAGTTAAAATCACGATCGGATAGTCAATATCAACACAGGAAATAGCATCCTGCGCCATATTCTCCGCTTGCTGACAGGCATCCATCAAGGCATCGTATTCTCCCTGCGAGGTAATAGTTACTTCAGAATAGTTACTCAGCCTCACTGTCAGGGGGAACTGCAAAACGACTTGGTCGTCATCAGTATTAAACTCAGCAAGGATATCAAGAACTTGCTGATAATCAGCCTCTGAAATCAAAGTGACCTGTGTACCATTAACTGTGGCTGTGACAGGAAATAGTATTGAGGAACAGGAAATACCATCGAGGAAATCGTCGAAAGAACCATCATACATTCCTGTTCGTTCCAGGTTGGAAGCTGTAGTTGAATCGGCAGAATTGGTATTCGGATTATTTCCATTTTCATTGTCTATTTCATCCTGGCATGAAAACATGCTAAGGGTGAAAATTAAAATAACAGTAGATAAAAATTTAAAGCGTTTCATGATTAAATAATTTTGGGTTTTCAATAATTCAATTTTAAATTAAAAGGCAATTTCGCCTTTCTGTATGTTAGACAAACAGCACAGGAAATACCCTACCGGATTTTTAATTTTTTTTATTGAAAAACACATAAAACCCTTTAAAACAGTGTTTTATGTAATTAAATTTTTCTTCTATCTTTGTTGCTAACGTCAGGTATTTTAATATAAACGAGCAATAATTGGATACAAACCCAAATCTTTGTGAAGAGCAGGCTTTTGGTCGGTTCTACAAAGACCATATTCAATCTGCTACCAACTTCGCTTATTTCAAAAGCGGCGACAAAGCCGGGTCTTCCGACCTGGTGCAGGAGGCCTTTACCAAATTGTGGGAGAACTGTGGTTCCGTAGATTATAACAAGGCAAAATCCTACCTGTTCACATCTATCAATAATTTGTTTCTCAATACGGTGCGTCACCGGAAAGTGGTCCTGAATTATGCCAAAACCGCTCCTTACATGGATATTGACAACAAGGATCCGGAATATGTAATTCGCGAAGAGGAGTTCAAAGCCCAGTTGCTTGCAGCGATAGAAGAATTGAGTCCGCACCAGCGTGAAGTTTTCCTTCTGAACAGGGTGGAAGGAAAAAAATATCGTGAAATAGCCGAAATGCTCGATGTTTCTGTAAAGACAGTTGAAAAACATATGTCCGCTGCGCTCCGGACTTTAAAGACAAAACTGGAAGATTTTAAAAAATTCTAAAATAGGGGTAGGGTAATTGAATATAAAGGTGTCATAAACACAGCAAACCCATAACATGGAGGAAAATAAATCCATATTACAACAATTTGATAAACCATATCCGGATATGGATCTCACGGGTATTGAAAATGCCAAACTGTTGGGAAAAATAGGGTTTTATTCCTCTCAGATCAGTGGACTGGAAGTCAATCCTGAGCATAGCTGGAACGATTTTAAAGGCCGTTACATGGATAAAGAGGTTCCGGTCATAAGCCTTAACAGGAGAATGGTTATACAATTTGCAGCGGTTCTCGTTCTTGGTGTTTTCCTGTCCTGGTTTTTCTTATTGAACCGCGAGGTTATAAGCACTCAAATCGCTGAGAATAAGACTGTAATTCTTCCCGATAACTCTGAGGTAGTACTAAATTCGGAATCACGTATTTCATACAAGGAACGCACTTGGATGTCTGACAGATCATTGAAATTAGACGGTGAGGCTTTTTTTAAGGTGGAGAAGGGTCAGACATTCAGGGTTAAGACCAGTCATGGAATGGTCCAGGTACTCGGTACCCAGTTCAATGTCAATAGCCGGAATGGATTTTTTGAAGTGGTATGTTTTGAGGGACGGGTACTTGTCAAGTCTGAACAAGAATCCCGGGAGCTTACTGCGGGAAAAGGTTTCAGGATACTTGATGATAAAATTGTAAAGCTTCCTGATTTTACAAATGCTTCACCGGATTGGTTAGCAAGGGAATCGAGTTTTGTTGCTGTTCCGTTGATACG